>JBDSAQ010000097.1:0-9841 GCA_039922095.1 Ginsengibacter sp.
TGGCATACAGGTATAAAAACGAAAGTAAAATTATTGCAATAACAGGAAGCAATGGAAAAAGCACTACAACAGCAATGGCATATCATATCTGTAAAACTGCTGGTTTAAGTTGTGCTCTTGTGGGAAATATAGGGTACTCCTTTGCCAGGCAGGTGGCCCTGGATCCAAAGGAAATATATGTTGCAGAAATAAGTTCTTTTCAGTTAGATGATATAAAACATTTTAAACCGGATATAGCTATACTCACCAATATTTCTGAAGATCATTTAGACAGGTATGAATATAATTTTGAAAACTATATAAAAAGCAAATTCAGCATTACAAAAAACCAAACAGAAAACGAAGTATTTATTTATTGCCTTGATGATGAAATAACGATGAAATATTTAAGCAAATTTTTAATCAGGGCTAACCCACTACCATATACAATGAACAGATCATTACCGCAGGGAGCTTACATTTCAGATGCACAAGTATACCTGAAATGGGAGAAGGAGGAAATAACAATGAATGTATCTGATTTTGCTATCAGGGGAAAGCATAATCAATATAATACAATGGCAGCAGGGCTTTCTGCAGTTGTTATGGAAATTAGAAAAGAGAAGATAAGAGAAGCTATAATGACCTTCGCCAGCCTGGAACACCGTATGGAACCGGTGGCCACAATAAGGGGTGTGGAATTTATTAATGATAGTAAAGCCACAAATGTTAACAGCACGTGGTACGCACTGGAGAGCATGACGAAGCCTGTGATATTAATATTAGGCGGGATTGATAAAGGCAATGATTATTCATTTATTAAAGAACTGGTAAAAGAAAAAGTAAAGGCAATTGTTTGCCTGGGTGTTGATAACAGAAAAATTCACGAAGCATTTGGAAACCAGGTGGAGTTGATGGTAAATACAAATAATGCCAAAGATTCAGTTCAATCAGCTTTCCACTTTGCTGATAGAGGGGATGTAGTATTGCTTTCACCCGCATGTGCAAGCTTTGATCTTTTTAAAAATTATGAAGACAGAGGGGAACAATTTAAAAATGCAGTAAAGGAATTGTAACCCCTCACCTAAATCTTTCCCCCTGGGGAGAGGAACTACAAATGTGCTCCCCTCTCCTTTGGAGAGGGAATAAGGGTGAGGTCAAATTTTTTTATGAACAACTCACAACAAATATTAACTCCGGAATTTCTTCCGTTTCCCGGCATGCGTGAAAATTTTTTAAACCGCACAAAGGGTGACAGGGTGATATGGGCTATAGTTATCTTATTAACCTTAGTGAGCATATTAGTGGTGTATAGCAGTGTTGGTTCACTTGCTTATAAAATGAACAAAAGCACAGAAAGTTATCTGTTTAAGCAAATTGCATTTATCATTCTGGGGGTTCTTATTATATACTTTGCTCACCGGGTTAATTATACTTTGTATTCAGCAGTAGCAACCATTTTATTTCTTGTATCAGTCCCCCTTTTAATTTATACATTAAAATTTGGCAGCAGCATTAATGAGGCAAGCAGATGGATAAAATTACCAGTTATAAATATGACTTTCCAAACGTCTGATCTTGCCAAATTAGGCCTTTTCATGTATATGAGCAGGCAGCTTAGCAGAAAGCAGGATGTTATAAAAGATTTTAAAAAAGGCTTTCTGCCAATGATACTCCCGGTTATAATTATATGTGCCTTAATTGCTCCTGCTAATTTATCAACTGCATTATTAACCGGAGGTATAAGCTTAATGCTGATGTTTATCGGCAGGGTTAATACCAAACATATTTTATCAGTTATTGGCTTTGTAATGTTACCTGTACTGTTTATTATTTTGGTCGCAACACATTATTATGACAAACAGGAACATACAAGTAAAGAGTTGCCTTCAATCCTCACAGTTGGAAGAATGCCAACCTGGATAAGTCGTGTACAGGATTTTATGTATGCTGATAAGGCAGATGCATCATACCAGGTACAACAGGCCAAAATTGCAATAGCAACTGGTGGCTGGGTGGGTAAGGGACCGGGGAAAAGTGAGCAAAGAAATTTTCTTCCCCATCCTTACAGTGATTTTATTTATGCAATAATTATAGAAGAATATGGATTGTTAGGCGGCACTATTATTATGCTTATTTACCTGTTGTTTCTCTTTAGGAGTATAAGAATTTTCCGGCGATGCCCTTACGCCTTTGGGGCTTTTCTGGCAGTGGCGCTGAGTTTTACTTTAGTGATACAGGCGATGGTAAATATGGCTGTTAATGTTAATCTTTTTCCAACAACGGGAGTAACCTTGCCATTGGTAAGCATGGGAGGCAGCAGTTTATGGTTTACCTGTTTTGCTATAGGGATTATTTTAAGTGTGTCAAGAAATGTAGAGCAAATGGAAGGTGAACAAGTGCTTGTTCCCGTAGAAAAAGAAGAAGTAAATTAAAATTGAAAATTAAAACATTGGAATTCTTCCCCCTTTAGGGGACAGGGTATGAAAACAGAAGCATACATACAATCTCTTAAGGCATTACCGGCAGGCGGCCATCATAGAATTATTATAGCCGGTGGCGGCACTGGTGGACATATATTTCCTGCTATTGCAATTGCTAATGCAATAAAGAAGCAAGAACCGGACACCGAGATATTATTTGTAGGAGCCGCAGGAAAAATGGAAATGCAAAAAGTTCCGGAAGCAGGATATAAAATTATTGGGTTATACATTGCCGGCTATAACAGAAGTGATTTATTAAAAAATGTCACTCTGCCATTTAAGCTTTTAAAAAGCTTTCTGCAGGTAACTAAAATATTGAGAACATTTAAGCCCCATATTATAATTGGGGTGGGAGGGTATTCCAGCTTCCCGGTTTTAAGGTTAGCTCAAACCCGTGGCATCCCAACATTTATACATGAAAGTAATTCGTGGCCCGGCAGAAGTAATATCATACTGGGTAAGAGGGCTGTTAAAATATTTGTTGCTTCCGAAGGAATGAATCAATTTTTTTTATCAAAAAAACTTATTGTAACAGGCAACCCTGTACGTAGCGTTTTTTATGAATCAAATATAATACGGGGAGAAGCAGTACAATTTTTCGGTTTAAACCCTGAACTCAAAACTGTATTTGTAATGGGCGGAAGTCTTGGTGCTAAAAGTATCAACGGGGCTATAGCGGAAAATATTCATGTATTTAAAAAAAATAATTTACAGCTTATATGGCAAACAGGAAAGTTATATGCCTATAAAGCAGCAACAGTTGAAGAGGAACATTCATCCGTGTGGACGAATGCTTTCATCAATAAGATAGAGTATGCCTATGCAGCAGCAGATGTAGTGGTATCAAGGTCAGGGGCAATGGCTATAGCAGAGTTGTGTGTTGTAGGCAAGCCTGTAATATTTGTGCCTTATCCATTTGCGGCCGAAAATCACCAGATGGCTAATGCAATGGCTCTTGTAAAGAAAAATGCCGCTCTTGTTGTAAAAGATGATGAAGTAAAAACTTCGCTGATGGATACAATATTGAAAGTTTTAAATGACAATTTTTTACTGCTTGAGCTTAAACAAAATATTGCCAGGTTGGGAAACCAGAATGCTGATAAAAAAATCGCTGAAGAAGTTCTGGAGTATATTAAGCAAAGCAGGAACTAACGGGACATTAAAACAAATAATGGTTGAGCTAAATAACATAACAAGAACTTATTTCCTCGGTATTGGTGGCATTGGCATGAGCGCTATTGCCAGGTATTTTAATACCAAAGGTGTTTATGTTTCGGGGTATGATAAAACTTCAACAGCCTTAACAAAGCAGATGGAAACCGAAGGGATACATATTCATTATGAAGATTCAATTGAACTGCTGGATAAAGAAACAGAATTAGTAGTATATACACCTGCTATACCAGATCACCATAAAGAGTTTATGTTTTACAGGCAAAATAATTACACTGTTATAAAACGCAGTGAGGTGCTGGAAAGCATTACTAACAGTTCATTCAATATCTGTATAGCGGGCACTCATGGCAAAACAACCATAAGTACAATGGTTGCTCATATTTTGCGTGACAGCGCTTATGGATGTACTGCTTTTTTGGGTGGTATATCAGTTAATTACAATACAAATTTTTGGAGTAATAATACTAAGGTGAGCGTGGTAGAAGCAGATGAGTATGATAGAAGCTTTTTAAAACTCAGTCCTGATATAGCAGTTATATCGGCTATGGATGCAGATCATCTTGATATTTATGGAACTGAAGAAAAAATGGAGCAGGCATTTATAGATTTTTCCGTAAGGATAAAACCGGGTGGCCTCTTACTCAGCAAATTTGGATTGAATAGAAGCGCTGATATGAAAGCATCAGAACATTTTACTTATAGCTTACAAAATGAGAGTGCATATGCATATGCTGCTAACATAAGGATGATGCATGGAGCATACCAGTTTGATGTAATTACTAAAAGTTGGATGATAGATAATATAATATTGAATATAGGTGGCATGCATAACGTTGAAAATGCAGTAGCAGCAACAATTATAGCCCATCATCTAAAAATTGAAAACAATAAAATCAGAGAAGCAATAAAAAATTTCGCCGGAGTAAAACGAAGATTCGAATATATTCTCCACCCTTCTCCCCCTGGGGAGAAGGGTGGAGATGAGGGGAATATCATCTTCATTGACGACTATGCACATCATCCTGAAGAATTAAAAGCGCTTATAAGCTCAGCTAAAAGTTTATTTAATGGCCTCAAATGCACTGTTGTTTTTCAGCCTCATTTGTTTTCACGTACAAGAGACCTTGCCGAGGAATTTGCCAAAAGTCTTGACCTTGCTGATGAAGTTATTCTGTTACCCATTTACCCTGCAAGAGAGTTACCTGTAGCAGGAGTAAGCAGTGATTTGATACTCACAAAAATGAGAAACCGGCATAAGCAAATATTAACTAAAGAGCAATTGTTGCAATGGGTTCAGGTGTCAGCACATGAGAAAAACCAGGGCTCAGTATTTATTACTGCAGGCGCGGGGGATATTGATACATTGGTAGAGCCGATAAAAAATATTTTAACATTAAAACAGCGATAGAAAAGATTTTGCCTGGAAATAAACGATATAATTTTAAAAAGATACTTGAAACGATAGTATGGGTACTGTTTGGTGCAGGCACTATAGTATTGTTAGGGGCTGCGATGTATGAAAAGAATAATAAATACTGCAAGGCGGTAGAGATAAATATTGAAGGAGTAAGAAATAATTTTTTTATTGATAAGAATGACGTGAACACAATACTTGAAAAAATGAATTTCGGAAAGTTGAAAATGAAGCCTGTTAATACTTTTGATCTTGCAGGGATGGAAACAATTCTGAAAAAAAATAAATGGATAAAATCTGCTGAATTATATTTTGATAATAATGATGTGCTAAGAATTAATATTATGGAAAGAGAACCGGTGGCCCGGATATTCAACTCTGAGGGCTATTCTTTTTATATTGATTCTTCTTTGAAGAAACTGCCATTGAGTGATAAATTTTCTGCAAGGCTGCCGGTATTTACAAATTTTCCTTTTAGGATTAATACATATTCAAAAGCTGATAGCGCTTTATTAGTTGATATAAAAAATATCAGTACTTATATATTACAGGATCCGTTTTGGATGGCACAGATTGAGCAGGTAGATATAACTCCGGATCAAACATTTGAAATGATACCTAAGGTCGGTAACCAGTTAATAATTTTTGGCTCTGCAGAAAACTATGAAGAAAAATTTAAGAATCTTTTAATATTCTATAAAAATGTACAGAGCAAAGTTGGATGGAATAAATATGCAACAATAAATATCAGTTATAAAGACCAGGTGGTTGCGGTAAGGCGTGGGGCAGAAGATATAAAATTAGATTCATTAAGAACTATTCAGCTATTAAAAATATTAATTGCCAATGCACAAAAGCAGGCTAATGACAGTTTAAATAATATACAACTCGTACAGCCCAAAGATGATAATGTTATACCCTTTGCTCAGCCAAATGAGGAGAATTTTATAGATGAGGGAGCTTTGTTTTATGATACTTCCGCAAAGCGGATAATTAAAAGTCAATCATCAATATCACCACCTGGGATTAATGATAATGAGGTAAGGGCCGCATCTTCTGATTTAAATCGAAATTCAAAATCACAATTTTCACCCATAAAAATTAAATCCAATGAAAAACCAAATCCGTTACCTCAAAAAGAAAAAACAAAAAATGATTATTAACTCATAAACTCAATCCATTAAAATCAAAAAAATTAATCCCTTATACTCCCTAATTCTCAATAACTAAAAAGTTTCAGATAAAAACAACTTAAAATTATGAATACCGAACAACCCATCATCGTAGGACTGGACATTGGCACCACAAAAATTGCCGCCATTGCCGGGCGCAAAAATGAGTATGGCAAGCTCGAAATATTAGGCTTTGGCCGTGCCAACAGTAATGGTGTTCAACACGGCATGGTGTTGAACATTGATCAAACCATTAAAGCTATACAAACCGCATTGGAAAATTGTTATGCCAGCAATCCAAACCTTACCCTAAGCGAAGTATATGTAGGCATTGCCGGCCATCATATTAAAAGCCTGCAAACACGTGGTGATATTGTAAGGCATAACAATGATGAAGAAATAAAACAGGCAGAAATTGACCAGTTGGTAAATGATCAGTATAAAACTTACATACCTGCCGGCGACCAGATCATTGATGTTATACCACAGGAATTTACTGTTGATAATTTTCAGAATATACCTGATCCGATCGGGTATAGCGGAGTAAAAGTGGGAGCTAATTTCCATATTATTACCGGAGATAAAAATGCTATCAGAAATATAAATCGCAGTGTTGATAAAGCCGGATTAAAAACAAAAGACCTGGTACTTCAGCCGCTTGCCTCAGCCGCTGCAGTAATGTGCGATCATGATCTTGAAGCGGGGGTTGCAATTGTTGATATTGGTGGAGGTACTACCGACCTCGCTGTATTTTATGAAGGTATTTTAAAACATACTGCTGTTATACCATTTGGAGGGGAGAACATTACCAATGATATTAAAACAGGGCTTGGCGTTTTAAAAACACAGGCTGAGCAAATGAAGGTTCAGTTCGGGAGTGCATTGGCGGAAGAAGCCAAAGCCAATGCTTTTATTACTATCCCGGGACTGCGTGGAATGGCTCCAAAAGAAATAAGTGTAAAAAATCTTGCTGGCATAATACAGGCACGCATGAGCGAGATAATGGATTTTGTTTCCTATCATTTAAAACAGGTTGGCCTTGATAACCGCATGCTTAATGGTGGTGTAATATTAACCGGCGGTGGTTCGCAGCTAAAGCATTTAATTCAGCTTACTGAATATGTTACTGGCCTTAATGCACGTATAGGGTATCCTAATGAGCACCTTGCTGCAGGGCATATTGAAGAACTTGCAAGGCCAATGTATTCAACTTGCCTGGGCTTGATATTGAAGGGGTATAATGACTTTGAAAATAAGAAAAAACAATTTGATATCCAGTTTAAAAAAGTTGAAGTGCCCGAAAGTTTGCAACAGCAGGAAGAGGTTATTGAAGAAACTATAGAACAGGCTCCTGTAAAGATAAAATCACGTAAAACATTAAAAGGATTCATGGATTCATTTAAGATAGGACTGATAGAATTATTTAAGGAAGAAGAGGATAGGGCACTCTAATCCAATAACTATCGGATCTCCCTAAAAGGAAGACTTGAGAAAACATTTAAATTATAGATTTTGTTTAAAAAAATCATAAAATATAAATTAACTAACCATTAAAAATAACCTCCCTTTAGGGAGGCAGGAGGGTTTCTATTATGATACATTTTGATTTGCCAAAAGAACAATCTTCCATCATTAAAGTTATTGGTGTAGGCGGTGGTGGCAGCAATGCGGTTAACCACATGTACAACCAGAGCATAGATGGTGTAAATTTTATTATTTGCAATACAGATGCACAGGCAATTGCAACCAGCAATGTGCCCAACAAAATCCAGCTTGGCCCGCATTTAACACAGGGGCTGGGTGCCGGCGCTAATCCCCAGATTGGCAGGGAAGCCACAGAAGAAAGCCTTGAAGAAATAAAGCGAATCCTTGAAGTAAATACTAAAATGGTTTTTATTACTGCAGGCATGGGTGGAGGTACAGGCACCGGGGGTGCTCCAATTATTGCAAAAATCTGCAGAGATCTTGATATACTTACTGTAGGTATTGTAACCACTCCATTTGCTTATGAAGGTAAAAAAAGAATTGCCCAGGCCGAAAATGGCATAAGCCTTTTAAAAGATTATGTAGATACATTGCTGGTAATAAGCAATGATAAGTTACGTCACCAGTTTGGTAATTTAACTATGAAGGCGGCCTTTAGTAAAGCTGACAATGTTTTGGCAACTGCGGCAAAATGTATAACGGATGTTATCAGCAGTACAGGTCAGATAAATGTTGACTTTGCGGATGTATGCACAGTAATGCGCAGCGGAGGTGTTGCAATCTTAGGCAGTGCAGCATGTGAAGGCGAAAACAGGGCGCAAAAAGCTATTGAAGATGCATTAAATTCTCCTTTACTTAATGATAATGACATCCGTGGAGCAAAGTGGATACTAATAAATATAAATTCATCTGAAGGTGAAAATGAATTTACGATGGATGAAGTTGAAACTATCCAGAATTACTTACTGGGGCAGGCTGGGGATGATACTGATGTTATTATGGGCCTGGGATATGATAGTTCTCTTGGAAATAAAATAGGTATAACCTTAATTGCCACTGGCTTTGAGCATAAAAACCCTTTTGATAAAAAAGATCCTCCAAAGGAAGAAATTAAAAAGGAAGAAAAAGTAGTGATGACTTTAAAAATGTCAGAAGAGCAAAAGAAAATTTATCAGCAGCCGGTTTTAAAATTTGAGGATGAACAGGAAATAGAAAAAGTTCAAATAAAAAATGAAACTTTAAAAGAGGAAGAAGTTTCAACATTGCCTCTTCCCATAGAGATGATATTAAATCAGGCAGATTTAAGCCCGACTATAGTAGAATTACCCGATCAGGATATAGTAAAAATACGAGAGAGCTATGGGAAAACTACGGGGGACAAGTTCGTTACATCCATGTTACATTTTGAGTTATCTTCGGAGGAGAATTTAGTCCCTCCTGAAAGCAATAATATTGCTGTTGAAATTCCCGAGACAGAAAATAACAGATCAACTAATAAAGAAGCTAGCACCGTCCCAACGTCAGGCGGTTACCTGGTAAAGCCTTCTCAGATTTATGAAGAGGAACAGCCAAATTTAAAATCCAACATCGTAGGGGGAACTGCCCCATTGCAAATGCCGGTACGAGACGACGAACCTGTTATCGAAATGCAATTGGTGGTTAAAGATTCCTTAAGTGTGACGGAGGAGGAACAACCGAATGTACAACAGACTCAGCCCATTTTGATGTCTTCTGCAGAGGAGCTGCCGCACGGGGACGATACAGAAGAACACAGGCGCCGGGCAAAGGATCGCATTGCTAAGTTGAGAAATTTATCCTTTAACTTAAATGCTGCGGACCCTAACAATGAGTTTGAATCGGTTCCAGCCTATCTCCGTCGCAATATGGAATTACATAATTCAATAGCTGATGTTGAAAGCTTCTACAGCAATTACACCGTTAAATCAGATCAAAATAACCAGGCAGAAATCAGCACCATAAATACTTTTTTAGAGGGTAAAAAGCCGGATTGATTTTAAAAGGAAATATTTAAAAATAAAAAATCAATTGTGTCTGCCCTCTTATCGTTTACTACATCTTCAATAAGTTTTGTTGAAAAAGAAACAAATTGATTTAAAACTTTTGGAGTCCTG
>JBDSAQ010000098.1:0-7981 GCA_039922095.1 Ginsengibacter sp.
GAATTGCAGGAACAATTGGCAATTAATCATTCTGAAGTTGCGACTGTAAGACACGGGCTTGAGCAATTTAATGTGCAAATGGAAGAGATAAACAATAAAATGAACCTGGTTGAACAAGACTATTACACAGCAGAGCAGGAATACACTTTAGTAAATAATTTATATAATGAAAATAACCTTGTGTTTGCACGGCAACAAAGTAAGTTGACTGCATTGCGCCAGGAGCTTGAGTTTAAGACCACCCAGCTTAACGATCTGAACCTTCAGATAAAGAACAGCAATGAGCAACTAATTGAATCAAATAAGAGTATTACTGAAACATCTGAAACTTTACAAGAGTTGGAAGCTGCAGTTCTGTCTATGCTTAAGAATAAGGAGCAAGAAGAGATAAGATTAAACAAAGCTGATCAGCAATATTATAATTTACGTAATGCATTAAGTGAAAAAGAAAGTGAGTTAAGGTTTAAGCAAAAAACTAAGGAGCAAATTGATTATTTACTGAATGAGATAAAAGACAAATTAAATGATTTAAAATTACAGCTTGCAGGCATGAAGGAGAGATTAAATGTTGAATTTAAAGTTGATCTTGATACCATACTTGATGAAGAAAGAAGAACTGAATTATTATTAGAAGAATTGCAGGAAAAAAATGACCGGATGAAAAAACGCCTGGAAAACATGG
Organism: Ginsengibacter sp.; assembly: GCA_039922095.1. Taxonomy (GTDB): domain Bacteria; phylum Bacteroidota; class Bacteroidia; order Chitinophagales; family Chitinophagaceae; genus Ginsengibacter. The sequence goes on from JBDSAQ010000098.1 coordinate 683, forward strand.
GAGAGATAAATCCCACTGCAATAGAGGCTTATACTGAAATGAAAAAGCGTTATGAATTTATTCTTGAGCAAAAGAATGATCTCGTATCTGCAAAGGATTCGCTGATGCAAACTATACAGGAAGTTGAAGCAACAGCCAATCAACAGTTCCTTAACACTTTTAATAAGGTAAAAGAAAACTTTCAAAAGGTTTTCCAGGCATTATTTACAGAAGATGATACTGCGGATATGATATTGGAAAATCCTGATAACCTTGCTGAAACAGGAATTGACATAGTTGCTAAACCCAAGGGCAAACGGCCGACAAGCATAACCCAATTAAGCGGCGGCGAAAAAACATTAACAGCAACTGCATTATTATTTGCTATTTATCTTATTAAGCCTGCCCCGTTTTGCATATTAGATGAAGTTGATGCACCGCTTGATGATGCCAATGTTGGCAAATTCACTCAAATGATACGCCAGTTCAGTAAAGACTCCCAATTCATAATTGTTACCCACAACAAAATGACAATGGCTTCGGTTGATGTAATATATGGCGTTACAATGCAGGAGGCTGGTGTGAGTAAATTAGTGCCTGTAGATTTTAGAACACTGAACTAATTTCTAAACGGGGATTTTTGGAATCTTTGAGGAATTTTGACATAGAGTAAATTAGATCTATTTATTCCTTCTCATAAATTTATTTCACTTAATTAAGCAACTTTTATTCGGGTATAACATCCAATTCTTTTATCTCCTTTATATATTCTGTGGGCAGGATAATTGATTTAAACCATCCATCCAATTTTATTATACGGCTTAGCTTATAAATCATTAGCAGAGGAGTTAGCCATGATATTTTTCCAAGGCCAAGTAATTCATTTACTCTTGGGGGAACCACCAATATTTGTGATTCAAGTAAAATAGCATACCTGAAAATACCAAGATGTTTTTTATATTGCTTATACAGATCAATGGTATAGTGGCTTTTTTCAAGATCATCTTGTAAATGGCGGGCACGAACTATTACCCATTGATTATAATTTTGAGGAAGATCTCTTAATCTCATTCTGCTGCCCAGCCGTAAGAATACATTGTATACATCTTCTTTCTCATCTTCAGTAAGTTTTGTTTCCATTAGCTCAAAAGATGCTATTGAATAATGTATAAGCATGAAAAGTACATCCCGGTAAGCCCAGTCAGGTATTCTTGCACCTCTGTTTATTTCTATTTCAGAATGAATTGCACTTATTCTGTCAATAGTTTTAAGAGCATCTTCTTTTTCAGAAAAAACAATTTTACGGGCATATGTAATAGTGCTGAATAATCTTTTTAACGGATCAGCAGGAAGTTTACCTGTATAATAGAGCCAATCAACTGCTTTGTTTAATGCAAATTCAGCCGAGGCGCCGGCAAATACAAAAAGAACGGTATCACTTTTGCCCCAAATCTTTCTTACCACTGAATCTTTATCTACAAAATATTCCATAGGTAAAATTAATACTATGAATCGTATTGCAGTTAATAGATAAATGAGATTAAGTTAGTTGGGAGTATTTAAGGGAAGCCCGGAATTACCTCCTGATAATTTCAGTTGTAAATTAAAAAGCTCATATATACAAAAAAGGATGCCGTTAGGTACATCCTTTTAAAAATTTATCAGTAAGGGATCAAATGTTAGTTTAAAACGCCGGCGAAATACGCAAGCATCGCAACTATCCCAAAAAATCCTGCAATAATTCCGATTGCTGTTAAAGTATCCCCCATTTCGTGTGAGTAAATTTTTTTCATCAAAATGAATTTTAAGTTTTTAAAATTAATTATAACAAGTTTTCAGACGGGATAGATAAGGGCAACTTCACCTGGAGAGTTGCCGGGATTCAAAGGGATTGGAAATATTAAAACAAAAATAACATTTTAATTCAACAAGAGCTAATATTGCAACACTTAAGTATAAAATAATATTATCGACTAACTCAGTTTCTTTATAATATTTATTACCAGGGTTACAAAAATGCTTATGATTATTAGAGTGACAATGGGAAAATAAAAATGAAAATTTTTTCTTTCTATTCTTACATCACCCGGAAGCCTGCCAAGCCACTTGAAAGAATCATGAAAAAAATAAAAAATTATACCGCATAAAATTATTACAGCGCCAATCAGAATAATATATTTACCCGTGGTCTGATTCATAATTAAAGTTAGAATTAAATTATTCTTCAATAACAACACCCATTGATAACTCAATAATAAATAGTTTTTTATTTGCTATAAAAAAAATTTGTAAATTTCCAAACACAAACTTTCATTATGAACCAGGTTAAACATATTCTTTCCCGAAAAGGCGCTAACGCAGTTTCTGTTCTTCCCGATACAACAGTTTTTGAAGCTTTAAAAATTATGGCTGAAAAAAATATAGGATCAGTAGTGGTAATGGAAAACAGCAGGTATCTGGGTATTGTTACTGAACGTGATTATTCCCGTAAGGTAATATTAAAAGGCAAACATTCAACCAGCACCGAAGTCTCTGAAATTATGACATCTGATCTACCTCATATTTCACCTGAAGATTCCATTGATTATTGTATGGAACTTATGACCGGTAACAATATAAGATACCTTCCCGTATTCTCCAATAATAAGCTTGGCGGCATAATATCTATTACTGATGTAGTTAAGGAAACTATCATGGCCCAACAGGAAACAATCAGCCATTTAGAAAGCTATATTCACTCAGGGCCTGGATTATAATTTTTCTCGTTTGATTGTAAATCAATTCTGTTATGGTATTATTTACCTGGGTTAATTTAAGTATCATTTAAAGCTAAATGTTGACAGTATCATTTTTTATTTTTAAATTTATAATTCATTCACCAAATAAAAAGGAGGTATTCATGCAATCTGCAGATCAATCATGGACACTTTCGGTTATAAAAAGTTAGCCGGGTGTTCCGAAAAAATAATCTGTGACACAAGCAAGTGTCAAGGCCATTAAGAATTTCTTAGTGGCTTTTTTTTGCATAAAATAATAATGCCATTGCAGCATGCAACTAAAATCAATATCAAAAGTTGAATTTACAGTGGATGGCAACGGAAAAATAACAAGCTTTTTCTTTATTAATAAGGGATCAAAGGCAGAGATTAAAAAACTTACTGAATAAATGTATTACCCTTTAATCTCTGACACCAGCCCGTGGCGCAAGCGAAACAAATTGAGGTAGTCCCGAAGCTGTTTTCTTATACTGCAATACATGTCTTTCTGGTGAACGGAACTCACCCCAGTCAATCAATATTTCAGTTTCAATTATTGCTTCTTTAACACCATCATTGTTTATGTCCTTAAATCGCAATGTAGCATAGTCAGCACCCAAACCTGGTCCAAGTTTTATACGACGGTCAGCTTTTAAAACTGGTGTATATTCAATGTACCTTTCTGTAGCTCCAGGATAATCCTTAATCCATTCCACCTCTGGAAATGGATTACGCATACTGAAAGTATAGGCAAAGCAGGTGATTACTGCTGTAAGTGTAAAAGTCAAAAAACTCCATTTGATTATCCTTCTAATTTTCATATGTATTTTGTGCCGCCTGCTGCGTGTTGCACACAACTCAGCTATAACTCTGCCTGTAATTATGAAATAAAAAAGTCTTCATTATTCCGTCATAAGGATGTAGCTTGATATCATCTAACAAATAATTGCTTCCTCCTCATGGGTTTTGCGGAAAGGAAATTGATAATTCATCCTCTTCCATCTTAAAATTCAGGTCGCTTTATCACAGAATCTTTCTACCTCAAAAATCTATAAGTCCACTTCACTAAAAAAATATTCCTTGCCTGTTCAGCAAAAGCATTATCAAATAAACTAGTAGCAAGCGGGGTGTCAAGATCAGCGAATGCGTCGGGTGAATTTCCCTGCGACCATACAAGATAAAACTCAGATCCAGCCCTGTATTCCCAACGAATTATAAGATTAGACCGGAATTGTACAAAATTGAAATCGGGCTTGCTGAAACTGTAATCAGAAATTCCATCGGCATTTTCATCTACCTGGTATTCACCATTGCTAAACTTTATTTCACTGCCCCTGAAAACATGAAACCTGTCGTTATATTTTTTTGCTAACGGATCTGATACATAAGCAAAATTTTTATAAAGAGGTCGGGTAATAAAGGGTTGCCCGTAATATTGAAGAGTTAATTCCGGAGTTAGATTATAAATCAATCTGCCCGTAAAACGAAGTGTTTTTTGCTTTACTTCACCTACAACAGTTCTGAGGGTTTTATTGTATGAAACATTGCTTACAAATTGATCCTGCCTGCGCCAGAAGTATGAATAGCTGCTACCAAGATTTATACGCAATGCATTAATAGGTTGAAAGCTTAAGGATAAGCTCAAATTGTTATCTTTTATAGTATTATCAAATCCCCAGGAATTAAATACATTTAAATTTACATAAACCTTTTTTCTGTAATCACTTGTTATATAAATATTATGTGCAATGCCCGCTGGCCTGCGTATGGCGGAAGCACCACGTAAAGCATTATTTGAAATATCAAACGGATTCCAGCTAAGCCCTGTGCCCGATTGCCAGTTATTTTTAAATGTAGCATGGGAGTTAAAATTAAATGCCTGGTAAATATATCTACCGCTATAATCCCACCTGCTCCAATGATTATAATTCAGCCGTGCATTCCGGAAAATGGAAAATGGTTTTTGAAAATGCAAGCCTGCCCAGGTAAAATGATTTATCTCATTTGAGGTAAGCATAAAACCAATATCATTTAATTCCAGCCCTGGCGAACGTAGCGTAAGCCCTGTTTCAAATTTAAATACCTGTCCTCTCTTACCCGATTTACCACCAATTTTTCCAAAGCGGATGGTGCCACCCATGCCTGCAAGTGAAGTACGGTTACTGTCTACTGAAACTTCACTGGCTCCTGTACGCTGAAAAAGATGTTCAAACCCTGTTTGTGTATTTAGTATTGATTTATTACTCCCCTGCACATGGCTGAAAACAACATTGCCACGTATGTACCATGTCCGTTTATTCCAATAGTGTACAAAATCAAGGCCGCCTGAATAAGCATTGCGGTTTAAAATATCGTTAAGGCCATTTTGCCTGTTTACCCCGGTAACTATACCACCAATAATTGTGTTACCTGCTTTTATATCCTTTTGCAATCTTGCTACAAAATAATTTGTAAGTGGTTCAACCAGCTCTTTTCTTCTCTGCCCGTTATTGTCAATAGTGGCCATTTCTTTCTGTGTAATGCTTTCCAGAATTCCAATGCTTAGTCCTTTTTTTGTTTTGCCGCTGAATTTAGCTGCGCCGAGAATTGAAGTATTTTGAGGGAAATTTATATTTTCTCCATTGGCGGTATTCGGATATCCATGAGGCGAACTTCCGATACGGCGGGAATAAAATAACAGATCAGCATCATAATCTCCTCCGGCCTCTGAGCCGGTTAACTGGTAATCAAAAATATTTCTGCTTTCAATAAAAAAGGGTCTTCGTTCTTCAAAAAAATTCTGAAAACCATCAATACGAACCTGTGATGGATCAGCTTCTACCTGGCCAAAGTCAGGATTGATGGTAAGATCCAGGATAAGATCATTGGTAATAGCAACCTTGCCATCAAGGCCGGCAGTTAGTTTAGTATCTAAGCCTTTAGCAAATGGATTGCCTGGTATTTTTTTATATTTATCTGTTTGTACGGTTACATACGGGGCTATCTCCACCTGCCTGTGAACGGGTATGTTATTTAATCCGTGCAGTTCGCCAAAATTGCTTACCCATACTCCGGAATTTTGAGGGATATATTGCCATGTGGAACGTTCTTCTTTACGGAACAACCGTCTCATAATCTGGAAGCCCCATATTTTTTCTGGCTCATTGCCATATCTTAACTGGCTCAGCGGAATTTTTACTTCAGCTGTCCAGCCTTTGTCATCAATGTGAGTTTTGGCAAACCAAATAGGGTTCCAGCTTGCATCCCAGTTATTTCCATTGTTAGATACAAATTCATCATTCCGAACACCCGAAACAGAAAGTGTAAATGAAAATGCTGTCCGCTTATCATGGTAGCTATCAATATTTATTTCTACCCAGTCGCCGGGAAATTCATCCCTTCTGCCCATTCTTTTAATTATAGAGTCTGGCGCCAGGTCATGGCACTGGTAGGCTATGTAAAGAAATTTCTCATCGTAAAGAATCTTAAAATTAGTTTGTTGCGAAGGCGGCTTCCCCTCATTTGGCTGAAATTGGGTAAAATCTCCACCCCATTCAACCGAATTCCATCCTTCTTCTGCCGGTATGCCATCAAGAGTTATAGCGCTGCTTAATGGCTTGGTGAAATATTTCTTTCTTTCAATTATTGAATCTGCCGGGTTGCCTTGTACCGCAATGAATAGAAGATTAAAAAAAATTATAAGTAAGCAGTTCTTGTTCATACATCAATTATAATGATTGTATCAATTTACGCACCTCAAAAATTTAACAGCGGTAATTCTCTCATATATCCGGCAGAAAATTTTGGTACAAAAAAATCATTTTTGTTTAGATGAAGAATCTATTTGTCGTTAATTATTTTTTAAAGTTTTATGGTTTAGCAATTTGGGAACAAAGTTGCAATTGATTAGTTTTAAAGTATGGCAGCAAAGAATAGGATAATTATCACAACACATTTCTCATTAATCCTATTCGTAATTTTTCCTTTTATCTCAGCTTGCAATTCCGGGAAATCAGATCATAAATTAATTGAGGGAGACCTTTATTTTAGCTGGTTTCGTTTTGGCAGTTTTTATAATCAACCAGATAGTATTATTAACAGGGTAACAATTTATGCAGACACAGTTAACATAAATACATTGGATTCCTCAGAAAAAAAATATTTGACATTGTATGAAACTCTTAGAAAAGAAAATCTACTTTATAAACCATACATCGATATGAAGTTAGACAACGATTCCTTTTTTAAAATTTATTTTGAAAATGCTGACTATAACAAAATAAAAATTTATAGGAGACAGGAATTGCTGAATACAAAAAAGAAAATTAGAATTAAAATGCAAATCCGGGACTTAGGGAATTCAATGGCTTTATGTACAAAGCTTATTAGTATAAGAAAGATAGATGGACAAACATTTCCAATAAATAAAAAATTGAAGGCAGAGGACTACGAATAGTACAGAAAGTAATATGAAAATCTATGCACCTCTTAGCGACAGACTTAAAACTCAGCATTTAACCATCGCAGAAATTATTGCTGATCTTTCCCCCGGCCGAATGATCATCAGGCCTGCAACCGGGAAATG
>JBDSAQ010000099.1:0-3832 GCA_039922095.1 Ginsengibacter sp.
GCCCCCCACCACGCTGAAAAATAAAGCGATTACACTAACAACTGTGGTCGCTTTTTTGTTAGCTAAAACTTTCTAAATACAGGTGATCTACCAGATAACTTTAACGTATCACGGCAATTACTTCACAGGGTAGTAAAGAGGATGATAGAAGATAACTATCTGGTTAAAAAATTGTACCCGCCAAAGGTGTATTATAAACCTAAATAAACCAACACACCAACCAAAAGACCATTTTGAAAGTTCAGCAATAAAAAAAATCCCGCCTGTTATTACAAGGCGGGAAAATGAAGTATACAAAATTGGAATTTATTTTAGTACCTGCCTGTGAGATGAAGTATAAATTATTTTACCATTTTTCATAAGGTTATCGTCAACATATTCAGCAGAATCAACCTTACCCGTTTTGTAGGTATCTATTTCCTTATACCAAACATTTATCCAATCAGCGCTGTCTTTTGCAGAATGATTTTTGAGCCAGGTGATCATGTTAATTGACACAGAGCTAAGGCTGTCCCTGTAAGTTGAAATAATTTTCATTAATGAATCTGTAGCTCCATTAAATTTCCATCCTCCTGATAAAAGAAAAGTTACGCTATCACCCATTGTAGAGCGCAGTGCATTCATATCACCGGTTTCCCAGTATTTATAAGAGTTAAGCGCTACCAGTAAATCTGAATCTGATACATCGTTGGTGAATTCGGTGGTATAGTCCGCCTTGTAGGGTAATGCAACGCTGCCCGTTGAGCTGATAGTTTTGGTTTCTTCTTTATTGTCTTTGTTTTCACAGGCAACAATACAACCTGATACTACAAGAATGCTTAAAATGTACTTTTTCATTTATTAAATGTTTAGGTTACGAATAAACTTTTTATATGGATCAGGTTATACTTGTTGTATCACAAGTAAGAGTAAGCTTAAAAATCCAGGAGTTAAAAAGATCAGCGCAGGTAAGATAACCAATTTTTTTAGAGTAGGATATTAAAATGCTTTTTTGTGTTAGGTAACTACAGCGTATAGCTTTGATTACCTCCTTTTGGTAGCGGTTAATCTTTGTTGTTCTGTTTGTGCAAATACATGTGCAGAACATGCAGCCAATACGATTGTAAACAGTATTGATCTGCAGGTTAGTTTTGTTTTCATTATATCTTATTTAGTTAATCCTTCTTTTAGTCCTTCGCACATTGCTTTTATCCTGTGGTAAGCCTCGTCGGTATTTTCATCTTTATCCAGCTTTATTTCAATATGCCCCGGGTATTTTTTTATATAAAATGTTGTATGATCAGCAAGGGCAAGTGTACCATCAATCCGTGAATTTACAAATGACATATTACTTCTTCTTCCTATTTTTCTATCCATGTATTCTTCTACATGTCTTGTTTTGCTTTTACTGAAATTTGCATTCATCGAATAATATTGATCCGACTCTTTAAAGCTTAAACTGGTATTGCCGTTGTGCGTGCAGGAAAATGAAGTTATTATACAGATAATGGCACAAAAAAATAAAGCAGGTAACGTTTTCATTGTAATAGTTTTTACCGGTGAATAATTGATTAAACTGAACTGGCTGATGCTAATTCAATTTATTTCAATAGAGAAAGTTGAAGCAGGCTGAAATAAAACTGTTGAAGTTGTGATACAAAAATAAGAATGAGAATGAAATTTTATTTTTGTTTATGTAAATGGCTGTAAGTGATATACAAGCGGAAGACTTGCCTGTTATTGAGTCAAATTAAAGTTGCATTAGCTTAATAAATTTAAACTATAACACAAATAAGAATCAAATGCCGTAAATTATTGTTACAAAAAAAGCCGGACTAATAGCCCGGCTTATAAACTACAATACCATTATTTCTTCATCTTAGAGGTATCCATTTTCATCTTATCCATGTCCGGCTGCGGCCCCATCATCTTCATCATATCCTGCGCTTGCATAAAATTCCAATGCTCAACGGCCTTTCCATCTTTGAATTTCGCCAGTTCAATAGATGTCATATCATACGGGCCTTTGGGCATTCCCATGCTGCCGTCACTTGTGCCTGAATACCGCATCAATCCATATACATAATCCCCGTTGGCTGCTGAATTAAGGGTTTCAGTTTTCGAGTCTTTAAAATTATTGTGCATCATGATGATCATAGCTTTCAGACTATCCTTTCCTTTTACATCCCCGTGGTCAGTATGATCCAGAAAATCATCAGCTACTGAGCTGTCTATACTGCTAACATCCCCTGTTTGAAAGGCTTTGCTGACATTGTCAAATGCAGCCATGTTTTTTTGTTCAGGGGTACTTTCCTTATTTTCAGAAGCTGTACCGCTATCGTTACATGAAGTGCAAATAGAAAGCAAGCCTGCAAGTGCAGCAAAAAGTATTGTTTTCATAAAAATTTTTTTTGGTTAGCCCTAAGATAGAAACTCTTTATCTTTTAGTAAAATCTTTCTCACACTTTAATTCAAAATTTGATAATTAAGCCATTGCTTCATCTGTAGCCTTCTTCACAATGGCAAGGTCATTAACTCCCTTAAAGCCACTGAATCCGCACGAGATACGGGTTTCAGCATCTAATTGTATTGGCTGGCCGCCTTGCCAACCCATAAGGTCAGGTAACTCAATTCCAAAATCCCTGTAATTGAGTTTGTCAGTAAATACAAGTCTTTCGTATTCACCGGTTTTATACCCGGTTATCCAAACCTGTGAGGCTTTGCGATAGGCCACATCAAAGTATTTGCGGCCTTTTAATTTATCATTGCCCCATATTTTTCCATATATATTACCGCTATCATCTATTATACAAACCGCCACATTTCCCGCAGATATACTCCAGTCTTCTTCACTGGTTTTAAATGTTGGTATTTGAGCAGATATATTTTCAAATATTTTATTGATTATTTGCTGTAGTTTTTCATTAACCATTATCTGAAATTTTATAAAGATGTAAGCTTCAGGATCAGTTTAATATTTAACTTAAGACTAAACAGTGATTTAAGTTTCTGCCTGTACGCACTCATAGCAAGCTTTTATAATTTCATCACTCCTCTTAATTGTATTTGGGTAGTTTCATTACTAACGCCATAAGTAATATTGAAGAAGGATATATTGAATGGGGCTATTATTATTCCCCCTCCGTAACTGGTGTGCAAGGTATTAGAACTTTGCCCGGGCATCCAAACCCTGCCATCATCAAAAAAAGCAACCAGGCCTCCTTTGCCCCTTAAAAAATAAGTGTTGATATTGGTAATAAAACGAAGCTCATTACTGTTATAGAAGGCAGTTTTACCCCGAAAGCGATCTCTTATATAGCCCCGAAGATTAGCCCCACCACCGATAGCGGGATACTGATAAAATTCAGGCGTGTTGGTTATTGTGGCTGCTCCTGTGCTTATTGCAAGAGATATTTTTGGGATAAGGGGAATATAAAATTGCACATCGCCACCAAATTTGGCGAATGACTTTCCTGCATCACTCAGGTTTTCTGTATAGCTTGCAATTGCTTTAAAAATAACACCGCTTAAAGGCACGATAGTATCATTAACACTAAAGAGGCCGTATTTAAATGATCCCCCGAGAAAAGTATTCGTCCGCAAATTTTCAGGATGTGCAGGAAGATAGGTGTTTGTTATAAACTTATTTGCATCACGTAAAATTCTTACACTGTTATAAAATCCTGATAAGGTAAAATTATTTATGCCAAGCGTACGGCTAAGGCCAATGCTTCCCAGCCATTCCGCAGTTCTTAATCTAAAATAATTTACAGGCTTTGAAAAAAATGGTGATTGATTACCCATGCCATAAAAATTCGACCACCGCACCGGGTCATAATTTCCTTTCAACAGC
>JBDSAQ010000100.1:0-13170 GCA_039922095.1 Ginsengibacter sp.
ATTTTGGCTCAATGAAAACCTTACCCATTTTGCAGGAGATATTATCGTGATGAAATTTACTTTTATTAATGGTGTAATTTGTGCAGTAAAAAACATTATGAAAAAGACCAAAGGCGGGTTTTCCACATTTTTTAATATTTTTTCGAATGTAGTCACCAGGGCAACAGGAACTCCGTGGGCCTTTTTTATTGCCGTTTCAGTTATACTGATTTGGGGGGTTACCGGACCTATTTTTAAGTTTTCTGATACCTGGCAATTAGTTATAAATACGGGTACTACCATCATCACATTTTTAATGGTTTTTGTAATACAGCATTCTCAAAATAAGGATACAAAAGCTATTCAATTAAAGTTAAATGAATTGATAGCGGCTAATTGTGATGCCAGTAACAGGCTGGTAAGTATAGAAGATTTAACGGATGCAGAGTTGGAAGCTATTAAAAAATTTTATACCCATCTGGCAAAAACTGCTAAAAGTGATAACAATATTTTTTCAACCCATTCGCTTGATGAGGCAAAACAAAATTCTGTAAATAAATCAAAAGGTAAAACAAAGCATAAAATTAAAACAACTTAACATGAAACGTAACAGCATTCTACTTTTTACTTTATTAGCAATCATTGTATCCACAGCCAGCAGTTGCGAAGCAATTGGCGATATTTTTAAGGCAGGAGTTTGGGTAGGTGTTATAATTGTGGTTTTGGTAATAGGCGTTATTCTTTGGCTTGTTGGTAAAGCAAAAAAATAGTTTATTGTTAGGTTAACTATGTATCCTGCTTAAATTATGTATGCGCCTTTTTATTCGTGTTTAAATATTGAAAAGGTCTGCATTACTTAGTCCAACCTGCTTTAAAAATTATAACACTAATCCCGCGGTAATAATATTATTCAGGCAGGGATTTTCTGGCTATTTGCTAATTAGTATATGAGAGTTAACATAGTTGATAAAATTGCTGACCGGATACGCTGGGGATATCTTACAGCTTTTATAGTATTGCTTTGTTCATATATATTAAGCTATTACTCCACTCAACAATTACTAAAACAGGCTAACTGGCTCAATCATACAAATAGTATTATTAACAATCTGAATGTTTTAGAGTCTATGGTTAAAGATGCAGAATCTTCTTTCAGAGGCTACGTTATTATTAAGGATGAAAAATTTCTTGATAAATATAACAACAGCACTCCTGGTATTGATTCATTATTTAAAGAGCTTAAATCTCTTACAGCGAATAACCCCGGTCAATTAAAAAAACTTGACAGCCTGGGCCAATTAATTAAAGAAAAATTCTATATACTTTCAGCAGGCCTTGCTATTTTTAAACAACATGATTATCAGCTTACAGATTCAATGAAGATTTTGGCATATAAGGGAAAACATGCAATGGAACAGGTAGGTAACATAATGAGAAGAATGCAAAGCCAGGAAAACCAGGCAATGGCAAAAAGAGCAGGAAGGCTTTCATCCTTTTCCGATTTTATCAAGATCATAAATATCGCATCCTTAATTGTTGCTATCCTCTTAACTTTCTATTCAATAGTAACTTTTACTAAAGAAAACAGAGCTAAAAAACAAGCCGATCTTAATGCAAAAGTTTTTAGAGAACAACTGGAAATGAGGGTTAAAGAGTTAGCCGATGTAAATAAAGAATTGTTAGAACTAAGAAGCATTGAAAAATTTGCAGTTACGGGAAGAATTTCACGTGCAATTGCTCATGAAGTAAGAAATCCCTTAACTAACATAAACCTTGCTGCGGAACATTTACGCTCAGAAATAGCTTCCACTCCAGAAACAGATTTACTACTTGAGATGGTGACCCGGAACAGTAATAGAATTAACCAGTTAATCAGTGATCTTTTAAACACAACCAAAGTTACTCAACTCGATTTTGCCAAGGTTTCCCTAAACCATTTGCTAGATGAAAGCCTGCAATTTGCCCAGGACAGATTAGAGCTGAAAGGAATTAAGGTCATAAAAAATTACACAGCTGATTTATGCGATATTCTGGCTGATCAGGAAAAATTACAAATAGCCTTTTTAAATATTATTGTAAACGCCATTGAAGCAATGGAACGGGATAAAGGAATATTGCAAATAAAAACTTTTAATAAAAATGACCGTTGCGTAGCGGTAATAACGGATAATGGAATCGGGATGTCTAAAGAACATCTCTCTAAATTATTTGAACCATATTTTACTACAAAGGAAAATGGCACAGGCCTGGGTCTGGCCCATACACAAAACATTATTATAAGTCATAGAGCTAGCATATCAGCAGAAAGTGAAGTTGGTAAAGGCACCTCTTTTACGGTTTCATTAAACTATGCCTGAGAATAATAATCTCTGAATAAGACATTGGCACTACTGGTGAATCCATAAAATTCCAAAGTGATTATCTTCCGTAGCTTTCATTCTAAAGAAAAGCCCTCATATAATATGAGAGCTTTGAAAATTAATAACAAACTTGTGAAACTTATTATAAACTATCAATCCATTTTACAATCTCGTCTTTTGTTTTACCAAGTTTTGTTTGTAAATGTCCTACAAACTCATCGTCTTTTCCTTCTTCGTATTTTAAATCATCATCTGTGAGATCTCCATAGGCTTGTTTCATTTTGCCTTTGGTTTCATTCCATGATCCTTTTAATTTTAATTTCCAGCTTTCCATGTCAAAATTTTTGAAAGTGAAAAAAATGTGAGTCCTTAATTATACATCACCACGACGTATAACTTTTAGTAAAATTGCTATAATAGCAATAACAAGAAGGATATGGATTATGCCACCGGTGTAATAACCACCAAAAAAACTAATTGCCCATATGATTACAAGGATTACTGCAATCAGATATAATAAGTTTCCCATTTTTGATAAATTTTAAGGTTAAAAAAAATTGATTACGCTTAAAGATATATAAAAATATTGCCAAGAAACAATATTAGTATAGTTGTACTTTAAATTGAATTCGGATAAGGAAATAATAAAATCTGATGGGGAAATAAGTCTACAAACTGAGAGTTATTTAATTATAGATTGTAATAATATATCTACTGTTTCTATAATTGCAGTGCCCGTAAAAGGTTTACCAATAAAGTAATCTACTCCATGTTTAAGAGCCAGGCTTTTATCATCCAATGTATCATGAGCTGTTATCATTACTATTTTGGTATGAGGATGCGTTCTTTTTAAATGTAAAATAAAATCTACTCCAAACCCATCTGGCAAATGATTGTCAATAATAAGAATATCCGGATTTATTATATTAAGTTCTTTTTGTGCAGCAAAAAGTGTTGTAACATAGGTAGTATGCAGATTTCTCTTTTTTAATATACTGCTTAAGAGGTAACAGATATCAGGTTCGTCTTCTACTATTAGAACATCTAAACTCTTATTTTCAGTATCTGTAGTCAATGCAATTATCTAATTAGGTAAAAGCTATATGGGGGCAATTAATCTGCCAGTAAAAAATTGACATTTTTATTTGATAGCGATTTCAAATTATAATTTTATTATTAGGAAGGTTTAATTTTAAGCATGATTAGCTATTACCTAATTAGATAATGGTTGACAAATTGATAGAGAATTTTTTTAACCTCTAATAGATCTGAAGAATAATGAAGAAAAAAATTACTGGTTTTTTTATGTACCTAAAACAGGTATTCAGCGAGTTTTCGGAAGATAATATTTTAAAATATAGCGCTTCTTTAGCCTATTATACTATTTTCTCATTAGCGCCAATGCTAATTGTTATTATGTCGCTTACCTCAATGTTATATGCCCGTGATGCAATGCAGGGCCATATTTATGCACAAATAAAAGATTTGGTTGGAGCAGAAGCGGCATTACAGGTTCAGGATATCATTAAAAACATTCATATTACCGGTAAAAGCTTTTTTGCCAGTGTTATAAGCATAATTGTTTTGATAATTGGCGCTACTGGTATTTTTGGGGAAATACAGGATTCTTTAAACAAAATATGGGGTTTAAAAATTAAAACCAAAAAAACATGGTGGAAGCTTATTTTAAACCGCCTGTTATCTTTTTCTTTAATTGTGAGTATTGGATTTATTATGATGGTTTCCCTTTTGCTAAATGCATTAATTGCTGCTTTTGGTAATTATATCGGCAGATATTTTACAAACTTTAGTATTACATTTATTCAGGTTACTAATAATACTTTAATTTTTATAGCCACAACTTTTTTATTCGCCTTAATGTTTAAAATATTACCAGATGCAAAAATTAAATGGAAAGATGTAATTATCGGAGGTTTAATTACTTCCTTCTTTTTTACATTGGGTAAATTAGGGATAGGATATTATCTGGGGCAAAGTAACCTTGCAACGGTATATGGAGCAGCCGGATCAGTAATTATTATAATGGTATGGGTGTACTATAGTGCCGTAATTTTATATTTAGGTGCTGAGTTTACAAAAGTATATGCTAAGTTACATGGTGGAAAAATTTATCCCAATGAATATGCTATATGGATAAAAACAGAAGAGATTCAGGTTGCAAATCCTGCATTAAAAAACAAAGTTTTGGATTAACTTTGCATTCCTCATAAAGAGTACAATATGAAAAAAAGAATCCTCATTATTGATGATGATCCTGATATGTGTGTTTTACTAAGCAAATTCCTGGTAAAGAAGGGATACGAGGCTGAAGCAGCTCATAGCGCCGGGAAAGGAATAGCAAAATTTTTGGAAGGCAGATACGATATTGTTCTGTGTGATTACCGCCTTGGTGATAAAGATGGTAAAGATGTTTTGCAAAAAATAAAAGAACTTAATCCTCAAACTATTGTAATAATTATTACCGGTTATTCTGATATTAAAACTGCTGTTGATGTAATAAAGTTAGGTGCATTTGACTATATCACTAAACCGCTAATACCTGATGAAGTGGTAAATGTGATTGAAAAAGCTTTATCCAAATCTACCTCAGAAAATGAACTCATTCATGACATTAAAAACAAAAGGCCGTATGTTGTTTCTGCCGACCAGGAATTTTTAGTAGGCCAGGATGGTGAAACAGCGCATTTATACAAACAAATTGAAATTGTTGCTTCTACAAATTACAGTATTATACTTTATGGCGAAAGTGGTACAGGTAAAGAGTTGATTGCAAAAACAATTCATGAATATAGTAACAGGAAGCATATGCCTTTTATTGCCATTGATTGCGGCACCCTCTCAAAGGAACTTGCGGGCAGTGAATTATTTGGCCATGTAAAGGGCTCTTTTACCGGCGCCATAACCGACAAAGAAGGGCATTTTGAGCTTGCCAATGGCGGTACTCTTTTTTTAGATGAGGTTACCAATTTATCATATGAGATACAGGCAGCCTTATTAAGGGTGATCCAGGAAAGAAAATTTAAAAGGGTTGGGGGCACAAAGGAGATGGATGTAGACATAAGAATTATTGTAGCCTCAAATGAAAACCTGCAGGATGCTTATAGAAAAGGTAAATTTCGTGAAGATCTTTATCACAGGTTTAATGAATTTTCTATTAATCTTCCCGCTTTAAGAAACCGCAGGGTTGATATCCCCTTATTTGCTGATTTTTTTCTGGATAAAACCAATAAGGAACTGGGCAAAAATGTGGAGGGCTATGAGGATGATGTTATGGAAATGTTTTTGAATTATAGCTGGCCGGGGAATTTAAGGGAGTTTCGTAATGTTGTTCGCAGAGCAGTATTGCTTACACCCAATGGTAAAATAACCGCTAAAGTTTTACCTTGGGAAATTGCCAACTCATATATTTACGAACATATTTCAGAAAACTCAAAAGGTGATGGCAGCATAATATCTAAAGACCTGGACCTTAAAGATGCTGCAGCAAAAGCAGAGTATGATACCATTATGAATGTTTTAAAAGATGTGAACTTCAATAAAACAAAAGCTGCTGAAATTCTTAAAATAGATAGAAAAACTTTATACAATAAAATAAAAGTTTACCAATCGCTTTAGCTCCCAAAAATTTAAGTAACATAATTTTAATTTCTCTTTTTTACATAAAGGGGTATAGGATTTGCTTTTTAAAATCACTAATTAAAATTAATTTTTATGGTAGAAAATAAACCAGGTGAAATGAGCACTGTAAGCACAGTGTTGGAAAAGCTCAGAATAAAAAAGCATGATAAAGAATTTAGAATGACCCCCGAAGGATTTACTCCCGGCACAGGGAAATTTTATAAACCTGAGGATCTTAAAATTATCCGCACCTACCGTTTTGAAGGTGAATCAGACCCTTCGGACTCTTCTATAATATACCTTATTGAAGCTGCTGATGGTTTAGTAGGCTATAGTATGGATGCCTATGGAGTATACAGCGATCATGATGATGATGGCTATGATGATTTTATTAGAAAGATACCTGTGGAAGAAAGAGAAGATCAGCAAATATTTCAGGATTAATGTTTTTTCGAATACTTAGCGCTTGTGATTCAATAGAAAGTTAAATATATTTTTGTTTGCTTTCAATATTTCTGCTGACACTTTGTTTGAAATATATTTGTACAAACGTATTTTTTTAAATGAAGTTTCCACGGTTATCGCTCTTTCTTTTCTTTTTCATTTCATTTCTTTTACTAGCATTTACTGATAATCCAAAGCAGAAAATATCTTCTTCTAAGTTCATTAACAAACGGGATATGGTGACATCAAAAAAAGATAATTCCTATTATATTGTTATTGATAAATCTGATTACGAATTAAAAGTGTATGATGCTGAAGGCTGGTATGCAACGTACCCGGTAGTATTTGGCAGCAACGATATGAATGATAAATTTATGGAAGGAGATAAAAGGACTCCCGAAGGCACTTTTAAAATTCTGCTTAAAAAAATACATCCAAAGTGGGGGCCGGAATTATTACTTGATTTTCCAAACAAGGAAAGTATAAAAAAATTTAAGGAAAGACAAAATAAAGGTTTAATTCCGGCAAATGCTACCATCGGTAATGGTATTGCGATTCATGCTACAAGGCCGGCCGAAGAATGGACCGTAGATTATTTTCAGAACTGGACAGATGGCTGTGTTTCTCTAAAATATACTGAAGCGAAAGATTTATATAGTTATATACCTGCAGGCACATCAGTTACAATTCAGAAATAAAAACCCCCGTCCCCTAAAGGGGGGAAGACAAATTCATCCCACTTAAGGTATTGTCAAATAGTTAGAAGCGAGTCTATCATTCAAAGAGAAATAGACTCTGTTAATAATTAAGAACGAAGTGTTTTACTCCCCTTTAGGGGATGGGGGTTAAGACAAAAAAATCAAGCATCCATCTCCATAGCTCAAAAATCTAAAATTATTTTCCAAAGCATAATTATAAATTTTCTTCCAGTTATCACCTGCGGCAGCAGCAATTAGCAAAAGTAAAGTTGAATTTGGCTGGTGAAAATTAGTTATTAAAGCCTTCACAATTCTAAACCGGTATCCTGGAGAAATCATGATGTGTGTTTTAATAACCAGTTTTTCTTTACCATCTCGCTTCATCCGGCTTATTAAAGCCTGCAGCGCTAATTTTGCATCTGCATTTTGATCCGCCAAAGGAATATCATAAACCTCCCATTGCTTTATAGCAAGATATTGTTCATCAATGTTGGGTTGTAACAAAATTTTTACACCTACCCAGTAAAGACTTTCCAAAGCCCTTACGGAGGTTGTTCCTATTGCAATTATATTGCTATCCGTATTTTGTATAATATTGTCAATGGCAGAAATGGTTACTTCCATATATTCTGAATGCATTTCATGATCAGCCAGCAGGACGGCTTTCACAGGTTTAAAAGTTCCGGCACCAACATGCAGGGTAATAAAATCTGTTTTAATATTTATCTTTTTCAGAGAAGAAAAAACAGCCTCAGTAAAATGTAAACCCGCTGTAGGCGCAGCTACTGAGCCATCCTCCTTGGCATAAATAGTTTGGTATCTTTCTTTATCGTGATGGTTTGTTTTTCTTTTGATATATGGCGGTAAGGGAATTCCACCGGCTTGCTCTATCACCTCTCCAAAAGTGAAATGCGATGGATGCCAATTAAATTCAATAATACATGCATCTGTGCCCTTTTGTATCAATTCACATTTTAAATTGGTATCAATACCTTTTATTAGAATCTTTTTTTCCAACGACAGCGTTTTCCATTTTCCTGCTCCCCCGATCATACATTTCCAGAGTACTGAACTTGTTTTATTCATCACCAATGCGTAATCATTATTATACCCGTATGGTTCTAAACAAAATAGTTCAACCACTCCGCCTGAAGGTTTTGAAAACAAGATCCGGGCTTGAATAACCTTCGTATCATTAAAGATCAGCAGGCTATTTTCAGGAAGATAACTGGCTATATTTTTATACACATCTTCTTTAATATCTTCTCCCTTAAACACCAATAAATTTGATTGATCCCGTTCCGGCAGAGGATAGAGGGCTATTTTATCAGCAGGCAAATGATAAGTAAAATCAGCAATGGAAATTTGTTTCGGATGCATATAATGTTACTAAAATAGCATAACCACGCAATCTATAAAAAAGGAAACAGACAGACAATATTGGTGATATACACTTTGCTTGCTTCTGCTATAAAGAATTAGTATGATACAGGTACCCGCTTTGATATTAAATAGAGATATTCAAATCAGTGTTTTATAAGTAACTTCTTTACAGATATTGTTTTACTGCCAGATTGTACTTTTAAAAAATATACACCTGATAAATAGTTAGCTGTTGCAAGCTCCTGAAAATATGAGTTATTATATAAGAGGATTTCTTTTGTATACATTAACTGGCCAACGTTATTATATAAATTTATTGTGCCCATTGTGCCTTTAAAATTTCTTAGATAAATGAATATTTGATTCTGTGCCGGATTAGGGAATATTTGCAAAATATTTTCTCCGGTAATATTTTCTGTTACTTTTTTTGAGATGTTATTTTTGCTTATCAGCCAATATTCGGGATCAATTAAAACAGTATCTGCAACAAAGCCTATGTTTTTATAAAATACTTCCTGGTTTAATTTGTTATCAATAACTATAGTTTTCTGCTGCGTTGCATTCCGGAATTGCAATGCTACAGGCATGGCAAAAAAAGTTACAGAGGGATCCGAAGTTACCTGGCTCAGTTTTATTCTAACATAATCATTTCCAGCCTGGCTCCATTCTGTAGTATAAGAAGGATACCCCTGACCATAAAACCAATCTTTAAAAAATTGGGTTAGTTCTATTTTACTTACATCTTCTAAATTTCTTTTCAGATCTTCGGTTTTGGCAAAACCATATTTAATTGCAGGATCATTAAGATATTGTTGCATTGCCTTAAAAAAAACTTCATCGCCAAGTATCCAACGAAGCATATATATCAGATGTGATCCTTTTCTGTAAGAAAGCCTTGCATCAAAAATTCTTCCCACAGTTGAAGTATCATTAACCCATACTGAACCTTCAGGAAGAGAAGTAATATTATCTATTTCAATTTTTCTTGTAGCCAATGTATTTGCAGGATATTTCTTTTCCATATACAGGCTTGCCAAATGAGTAGCAAACCCTTCATTGAGCCAGATATCCTGCCAGCTTGCACAGGTAATTTTATTACCAAACCATTGGTGAGCAAGTTCATGCGCCATCAGGCTTTCCTCAGGCGTAACAATAAATGTTGAGGTCTGGTGTTCCTGTCCTCCACCCCAGCTAAATTGTACATGTCCATATTTTTCTTTTATAAAGGGATATTCTCCAAACGTTTTATTGAAAAGCTGCATTGCATCTAAAACGAGTGGCGTATTGGCCTGGAATAAAACAAGGTTTTCAGGATAACAAAACGTTTGCATTGGCAACGTGGTATTGCCTAATTGAACACTACTATTGAATACCGCATAATTGGTTACCGCAAAACAAATAAGATATGTTGCTATCGGATACCTGTGTTTCCAGTGAGTAATTGTATTAGTGCCTGATATTGTTTCAGACTGCAGCAACCCATTTGATGCAGCTTTGTATTGAGATGGATGTGTGAGGATAATATCAATCGAATCTGCTTTATCATCCAGCCCATTTTTGCATGGCCACCAATCACGGCTGCCATAAGGTTCACTTAGCGTCCATAAAACCGGTATGCCTGTATGTGTGCTTTGCACAAATGAACCAAACCCTGTGTTGGCTGGTACCCCATTATAAAAAATGGTAACTGAATCAAATGTGCCTGCAGGCATAATGCCAGCAAAATTTATCCGGAGAAGATTATTTGTATGAAATATTTGTAAAAGATTATTTCGCTGTATTACACTATCAGTAACAAGTTGGTTCATAAGATCAAAAGAAATATTAGCAGTTGAAGTAGTAATTAGATAATACACCGTAACCTTTCCCTTTATAAAACGAACTGCGGGATCAGTTTCCCATTCACAACGGTAATATTTAACATCAAAATTATCAGGAGATGAGGTTACATTATTCTTTGCCATATTTATCATCCTTTGATGATTTAATTGATCATTATAAGCAATAGAATTTACTAGTTCTGTATAATTTTTTTGTTGTCCATAAACTTTTGAGATCATCAATATTATAAAAATCAGACGTGTAAGCATTGTGGTGTTTTAACTGTCTTTTAACGGCTTTTAAGGGTTTGGCAATTACCTTTGCCGGCCTTTAATAACCATGTTAAAGTTCCTGATTTTTAACCAAAGTAGTATAACGAGGTTAACCATTTAAAAGCTGTTCTCTCCTTAATATTCCAAGGAAGAATTAAAATATATTTTTTCTATGAGAATGCATTCTGTGAAATTTTTTTACTGCATTACTATTATATACGGCGTTTTCATTAAAAGTATTTTTGGTCAAACGCCTAATGTTGATTCCACAAAACTTATTGCGGGTGTTTTAAAAACTGCTGTAGAATATAAAAGCACAGTAGTAGTGGCTTCTAATGTTATATTTCCTGAAAGCCTTGCAAGTCACAGAGAACAGGCTACGGGATATATTGAAAAATTCAGCAATAAAAAAAGGGATTTTTTGCTTCACACTTATAAAACAGGGAAAAAGTATTTTCCTAAAATAGTTGCTGTTTTAGAACGGTATCAATTACCTGAAGAGTTGAAAGTTTTAATTGCACTTGAATCAGGCTTTAAAGCCAATGCGGTTTCAAAAGCAGGTGCAGTGGGCTATTGGCAAATTATGGATAAAGTTGCCAAAGAATACGGTTTGCAAATTATACCCGCCGTAAATATTGAAACAATAAAATCAGAGGCTAAGGATGACCGCAAAAATTTTGCTAAATCAACATTAGCTGCCGCCAAATATTTGCGTGACCGCAAACGTGATCTTAACAATGATGTGTTGCTAATGGTTGCATCATACAATTGCGGTATTGGTAATGTAAGAAGCGCTATAAAAAAATGCGGCAAGCCAAACCCGGATTTTTGGGATATTAAAAATTTTCTTCCTGCTGAAACAAGAAACTACGTAATGAATTTTATTGCTCTCAATGTTATTTTTAAAAATTACGAAAAATTCGCAAACAGGCAATTGTTATTTGCACCAAAAATAATTGACATACCGGTTGATGCTTCAGAAAAGATTACAATACCTTTCAACGATATAAGGGTTGATTAAAAATTTGGTTCCTTTACACATCTTATTTTAATTTATTTTGGATAGCCTATAAAATATTCTGCCATTATAAGTGTTATTAAGCTGGAAATTTTTACATGACTAAAATTTATTTATCCTGTCTTACTTTTCTATTGTCGTTTTCTTTGCCTGTTTTTTCACAGCCTAAGTATGAGTTCAGAGGAGTATGGATAGCCACCGTAGATAATATTGACTGGCCATCAAATAAATTTCTTAATACTGACAGTCAAAAAATTGAATTCATCCATTTATTAGATCTGCATAAAAAAAATGGGATGAATGCGATAATTGCACAGATACGCCCTGCGGCAGATGCATTTTACCCTTCTCAGTATGAACCCTGGAGTGAGTGGCTTACCGGCGCCCAGGGTAAACCTCCATCTAAATATTATGATCCACTTGAGTTTATGATAATGGAAACACATAATCGTGGAATGGAATTTCATGCATGGATGAATCCGTACCGGGCAGAGTTTAATATCGGTTCTTCTTCAATATCTTCTTTACACATTACAAGATTACATCCTGAATGGTTTTTAAATTATGGAGATAAAAAATATTTTGATCCCGGCATAAAGGAAGTACAGCAGTTTGTAAATATTATAGTAAAGGATGTTGTGAGCCGTTATGATGTGGATGCCATTCATTTTGATGACTATTTTTACCCTTATCGCATAGCTCATAGAGAGTTCCCGGATTCTGTGTCATTTTCAAAATATGGAAACGGGATGAGCAGAGATGACTGGAGAAGAAGTAATGTTGATTCTATAATTGTAATGCTTGCTAAAACTATTAAGCAACAAAATAAATATTGCAAGTTTGGAATAAGTCCTTTTGGTGTATGGCGTAATAATGATAAAGACCCCCAAGGCAGTAACACGAAGGCAAGCCAAACTAATTATGATGATCTGTATGCTGATATTTTGTTTTGGCTTAAAATGAAATGGATAGATTATGCAGCTCCGCAATTGTATTGGGAATTCGGACAAAAAGTTGTTCCATTTGAAACATTGATTGATTGGTGGGCAAATCATTCTTATGGAAGGCACTTATATATCGGGCATGGCGTGTACCGGGCATTTGAGCCAAAGTCACCTGCATGGAAAAATAAAAATGAATTACCCAACCAGATAAAAAGATTAAGAAGTTACCCGCAGATTCAGGGCAGCATTTATTTCAGCAGTAAGACTTTCAATAAAAATCCTAATGGATGGAATGATAGTTTGCAAAATGAATACTACAGGCATCCTGCGTTAGTACCGCCAATGCCATGGATCAATAATGTAAAACCAATAAGTCCACTTATTAGTTTTGATACGATTGTAAATAATACTATTTCTGATTCACTAAAAATATTTATTCATCAGCAACCTTTCTCTGCTAATGTAAATAAATATGTAGTGTATTCCTTTGCCAACACTTCAAGTATGAATATCAATGATCCTAAAAATATTGTATCAATAATTTCTTCGCATCAAACCTCTTTCAACTACTCATTTTTGAACATTCCCTTAGAACAGAAACAGGTGATAATA
>JBDSAQ010000101.1:0-9163 GCA_039922095.1 Ginsengibacter sp.
TGGCCATACAAAGCGATCAAAAAATTTTACTCGCCGGCTATACCTCATCAGGCTCCGAAAATCATTTCTCAGTAGTACGCTATAATACCAACGGAAGCCTTGATAATTCATTCAGCGGTGATGGAAAACAAACCGCCCCACCAGCATCAGATATGCAAATCGGCAACTCCGTAGCGGTACAAAGCAATGGTAAAATTGTAATAGCCGGCTATACCTTAAATGGAGTGTATAATGATTTTGCTGTAGTTCGTTTTAATACAGATGGCAGTCCCGATAATTCTTTTAGCGGTGATGGGGAACTGTCTACAGACTTTACCTCTTCCGATGCTTATGCCGGTTCGGTAGCCATACAAAGCGATGATAAAATAGTAGTAGCCGGTTATGAATATACATACCTGCCAGATGCTACCTTACAGCGTTTTGCGCTTACAAGATATAATACCAATGGCACCCCCGACAGTTCTTTTGATGAAGATGGAAAGTTAGAAGGAGATTATAAAAGCGGGTCCACCCGTTTTAACAGCACTGCTGTGCAAACTGATGGAAAGATAGTAACAGCAGGGGTTACATGGAATGGAACCAACTACGATTTTGCCGTTGCCCGCTTTAATACCGATGGCAGCCCCGATAATACATTTAGTGATGACGGAAAACAAATCACCGATCTTGGAGGAGATGATGAAGCAGTTTCATTAGTTATACAGGCCGATGGAAAAATAGTTGTTGCAGGCAGCATAGTTGCCGCCAATAGCAACTCACAGTTTGCAGCAGCACGATATAATACCGACGGAAGCCCCGATAATACATTTAGCGGCGATGGTAAACTAACTGCTGCTATTGGTTTTTCTGATGTGGGTGAATCCGTGGCTTTGCAAAGTGATGGTAAAATAGTAATAGCAGGCTTTACTTTTACTGATAGTAATTATGATTCAGCCTACTTTGCCATTACCCGTTTTAATACCAACGGAACCCCCGATAATACCTTTAGCGGCGATGGAATACAGTTAACTGATTTTGGCTCTTTTAAAAGTTTTGCCAGCTCTGTAGCCATACAAACCAATGGCAAAATAGTAGCAGCAGGGCGGTCGTATTTAAACGGCGTTAATAATTTTGCTTTGGCAAGATATAACACTGACGGAACCCCCGATAATACTTTTTCAGGCGACGGAAAACAAAATAATACATTTGGCCCCGGCGGATATTATATAACCTCCATGGCCATACAAACGGATGGGAAAATTGTAGCAGGCGGCTTCAGCGAAACTACTTCCGGCAACAGCTCTTCATTTGCAGTGGCCCGCTACAACACCAACGGAGAGCCCGACAACACCTTTAGCGACGATGGATTTCAAAGCACCTACACAGGCGCTCATTTTAATTTCGGAAGGTCCCTTGCCATAAACACCAACGGTGCCATAGCCATCGGCGGCACCGACGATGATTTTACAGTAGTGCTTTACAAATCAGATGGCACCCCCGACAGCACCTTTAGCGGCGACGGCATTCAAACCACCAGCATCGGCATCATGGGCAGCTCCATACAAAGCATGGCCTTTGCTGATAATAAACTCTATGCCGCCGGCGTAGCCCAGTTCCCCGCAAGGATGGGAGTAGTGGTGAGGTATGTAATGGCTGAAAGTGGCCCATTGCCGGTAAGCCTTTTAGCTTTTAAAGCTATTCTTCAAAATATATCAGTTCTTCTTCAATGGGAAATTATTACGGAAAAAAACCTGGCAAACTTTGTAATTGAACGCAGCGCTGATGGCAACAGGTTCTTACCAATTAATCAAGTAAGAGCATCTGGTTTAAGGGCCTGTAGCAAAGATTACTCAGTAAGGGATGAACAGCCGATGCAGGGTATTAATTTTTACAGATTAAAAATGGTTGATGTGGAAGGTAAATACACATATAGTAATATCATTGCAGTAAAAATAAACAGGGATAATAAGCTTCACATTTTTCCAAATCCGGCAAAAGATATTTTGTTTGTGCAGGCCAATGGTGAAAATGAAAATGCAATAATTAAAATTGTTGACGCAGCAGGAAGAAAGATAAAAGAGAGCAGGATTTTTCTAAATAGCAATACTTCTTTTTCTATTGACATTAATACACTGGCACCAGGAGTTTATAATTTTATATTGCTTAAAAAACAAAAAACTGAAGTGCAAACATTTATTAAAAAATAATAGGATTTGAATTGACAAGCAAAGGAAGTTATTAATTGTTAGCCTGTATTTATCTCCAGGCGCCTATTATTGCTCCCATTAATCCAAGAGCTAAAAAACAATAACCTCCGTTGATAAAAATGTACCGGGCTGTCTTATGTTCAAATAAACCTACAATAGCTATCCCGCAAAAAATCCATAAACCTGCTAAAAGGCCATAGACCAATCCAAGTTTAAAGTCAAGATCGGGAGTATTATTTAAGAACATGCCGAGGTTAACTGCCATTACCAGGGATAGCAAAAGTGATATGCCAAATATTTTTCCTTTGTTCCCCTTTTTTACATCATCTTCCGTCATGTTGTTTTCATGCATCCATGCTTTCCCCATCAATACAGGAGAATACCATACGCCTCCAAGTACAAAGGCAGAAACACCTGCAGTAAGAATGGCTAACCAATTTAATGTGTTCATATTTTTAGATTTAAATTTTAAAGACTCTAATGTATTTTCTATTTTTCATGATTGGAAATTAAACCCGGATGAAACCAGAAAAATAGCGGATGAATAAAACTGCCAACCATAAATTACAACTAAACGATGTTGGATTCCGTTTAGTGCTGATTCCGTTCTTTGGTATTGGAATTCCTCTTCTTACACACATGATTAATCCGGCTGAGTTCGGCCATTGGGGGTTGAAGCTTGCTTATTGTTATACTATCTTTCTTGCTTTTATAATATGGCAGGGTAACCGCTATTTACTCTTCTCATTGCGCAGCTATTTTAACTGGTTTAATAAACCTGTCAAAAAAATAATAGCCCTGCTGATAGCCGTTTCTTTTTTTACTATTCCTGTAAGCTCTGTTATGTTAATTGGCTGGTATCATCTTTTTAAAAATGGATTAATAAACTGGCAGGTTGTAAATACTTCTACCCTCATTATAATGATATGTGTTTTGTTTATAACACATGTGTATGAAACAGTTTTTTTAGTAAAAGATTCAGAAAGCGAAATGCTGAAAAATGAACAATTGGAAAGAGCAAAAGCGCAGGCAGAATTACAGGCCTTAAAAAATCAAATTGATCCTCACTTCATGTTTAATTCCTTAAATACACTTTCATATCTTATAGATGAGGCCCCTGCAAAAGCAAAAGAGTTTAACGAACATCTTGCAGATGTTTACCGGTATATTCTTCAAAACAAAACAAAAGATTTAGTAATGGTAAGAGAAGAAGTAATCTTTTTACAGGATTATTTTGCGTTACAAAAAATCAGGTATAGAAACTCTGTTATACTGAAGATAGAAATGACAGATGATGTTTTGCAGCAGTATATGATACCACCAATTTCTTTACAACTTCTCGCAGAGAATGCTTTCAAGCATACCGAATTCAATACATATGATCCGTTACTCATAAGAGTGTTTTTTAAAAACGAAAATATAATTGTTCAAAATCATGTTATAAAAAAAGAAATGGCAAAGCATTCTTCAAAGGTTGGCTTACTGAATCTGCAGGAAAGATATAAACTTACCACCGGCAAGCTGGTTGAAATTAAGGAAACAATAGAAACTTTTACTGTGTATTTGCCTGTTCTCAAAATTGATTAACCTGTATAAATGAAAGTTGTAATTATAGAAGATGAGATACCTGCTGCTGATAAGCTAAAAAAAATGTTGCAAAGCTCTGCTTACAATGTAGAGATAATTAAATCACTTGCTTCAATTAATGAGTCGTTGGAATGGTTTAAGACAAATGGTTTGCCTGACCTGGTATTTATGGATATTGAACTTAGTGATGGCCTTTCTTTAGATTTGATCAAAAGGGCGAATATCAGTTGTCCGATTATATTTATAACAGCTTATGATGAATACTGGCAGGAGGCTTTTGAACATAATAGTATTGACTATTTATTGAAACCTTTAAAAAAAGACAGGCTTGATATTGCACTTAATAAATTCAATGAACTAAAAGATTATTTTACCAGTCGTTATCAGAATCTATTGTCTTACCAAAAGGATGAAAAACAAATTAAAGACAGATTTTTAGTTAAACGGGGCAGAGAGTATGCAAGCATTAAAACGGATGAAATTGCTTTCTTTTATGCAACGCATAAATTGGTTTGTCTTGTAGAAAAAAGCGGCTCAAAATTTATTTTGGATAGTTCCCTTGCTGATATTGAAAAGCAGGTAGAGCCATCTGTTTTTTTTAGAGTCAACCGCAAATACCTGGTGAATATTAATTCAATCAAACGAATAAATGCATTGCCAAAAAGCAAGCTTGTAATAGAGGTTGATCCATCTTCAGCGGAAGTACTGATTATTAGTGCAGAAACAAGTGGCGAGTTTAAAAAATGGATGAACCGATGATTAAGTATAGAGAATATCTTTATTCTGCATTAAAAAACAATTGTCTCTTTTTGTCTCGTGCTGGTCACAGCATATACTAACGAGTATAAAAAATTTTGCGTGAAACCCTGACGCAAACAAGAATGGGAAGCTAATCATTAAGTCTGTTTTCTATATCCATTCGTTCATGCAAAATTCTCACAATTTCAATTTCATTAGAGCTCGTAACTTTATAAAAAAAGATGGGATTTTACCTTTGATGCCCTGTAGCCTTTTCTTATATGCTCCACAGACTTGCCCGCATTCAAATTTTTGCAGATATAATTTATTTCAGCAAAAAGAAGGTTATAATACCTGTCCGCTTGTTCAACAGACCATTTTTCCAATGTATAAAGCTATATTTCTTCAATGTCTGAAACCGCTTTTTTACTTAAGATGAAAGTTCTGAGTTTCATAAAAACTTACTATGCAATTTCTTCAAATTTACTTTTGGATTAAAGTTTTTTTCATGGCCGCTTTTTTCACCTTGAATTAATGCCTTAATAAGGTTTTTCTTTTTTTGTTCTTCCACTTCCAAAAGTCTGAGAGCGGTACGTATAACCTCGCTGGCTGAATTATATCTTCCAGATGATATTTCACTTGAAATAAATTCTTCAAAGTGATCTCCTAATAAAATGGATGTATTTCTGCCCATACTTTTTTAAAAATACCAATTATTGGTACTTGCTCAATAATAATAGACTTTTAAGTACTATCCTTGCACTTTGCTCTTATTTCATTAAACAACATCATCAAATTGTAAATTACTTTCATAACTTTTAATTAACTAATCAATCCCTTTTCTTCATCCTCACCATCTTATAAATCCTTATCGCACTCATTAACAAAATGATGATAAGAATCAACCCGGTCAATCCCCACACAACGCTCATGCTTTGTTTTACAACAGCAATCATAACAATGGCTATTAATAAAATTGTTGCGGCTTCATTCCATATTCTCAATTGTTGGGAAGTAAAGCGAAACTTGCCATTCATCTGTTCTCTATAAATTTTATGCAGAGTAAAATGATAAAGGTATAAGGCAGTTACAAAACAAAGTTTTATGGCAAGCCATGTTGGGATACTGCCATAAAGTATTCCCATCCATACACCAAAAATTAAAGTAAGTATTGCGGAAGGCCACGTAATGCCTAGCCATAATCTCCTTATCATTATCGTAAACTGGCTACGAAGAATGTTTTTTTCGGTTTCGCTTTTTTCAGCCGCTTCAGTATTATAGATAAACAGCCTTACTATATAAAACATACCGCTGAACCACGTTACTATGAAAATGATGTGTAGCGCCTTTATATATAAGTACATTAAGTAAAAGTAAAAAGTAAAAGTAAAAAATATACATTCCCCCTAATGACTATTGACAAATGACCGAATGACTAAACGATCAACGAACAATAATCAACGATCCTCGTTTTCAACCCACCCTGCCAACGTCTCAACCCACAAAGGATGTGTATTTAAACAAGGTATCATTTCATAACTTTCTCCTCCTGCTTCTATAAAAATTTCTTTACCACGTATGGCTATTTCTTCAAGGGTTTCAAGGCAATCACTTACAAAAGCAGGACATACTACTAACAATCTTTTAATTCCTTCATTTGGCAATTGTTCCAAACGTATATCAGTAAACGGCTCCAGCCATCCTTTTCCCAAACGTGACTGAAATGATATACTATATTTTTCGACAGGTATTTGTAATTTTTCTGCCACAGCCTTTGTAGTAGTAATAACCTGGTGGCGATAACAAAACTCATGTGCCGGGGAAGCGACTTCGCAACAATTTTCTACCTGCAAACAATGGCAGCCGGTAACATCACTCTTCTTTATATGCCTCGATGGAACGCCATGATAGCTAAATAGTAAATGATCGTAAGGCTGATTTAAATAAGGTTTTATATTTTGTGAAAGTGCCTGTAAATAATGAGGCTCGTTATAGAATGGCTTTATGAAAGTAAGTTTAAAGGTGTATTTTTTCTTCTCATAAATTTCTTTAGCATACTCAACTGCGGTTTCAAAACTCGACATAGCATAATGCGGATATAAAGGCACGGCGATCACTTCTTCAAGACCGGGCACTCTTTTAAGCAAGGCTTCAAAAGCAGTTTCAGGCGTGGGATTGCCATAGCGCATTGCAATTTCAACAGGT
Organism: Ginsengibacter sp.; assembly: GCA_039922095.1. Lineage (GTDB taxonomy): Bacteria > Bacteroidota > Bacteroidia > Chitinophagales > Chitinophagaceae > Ginsengibacter. The sequence goes on from JBDSAQ010000101.1 coordinate 6,717, forward strand.
TCTTCTAATTTACCTTGTAAAGCCTGCTGCAATTGCTTTGTCATTACAACTAAAGGCGATCCCTCCTTCGTCCATATTGTTCTATATGCTTCTGCTGATTTTGGTGCTCTGAAAGGAACTATAATTCCTTTTACCAGCAAGGCACGCAACAGCCATGATTTATCAATCACTCTGCCGTCCATTAAAAACTGGTCAAGGTATTTTTTTACGTCAGGTATTTTGGTAGAATCGGGGGAGCCAAGATTCATTAAAAGAACTCCTTTTTTGTTTGTCAATTCCATTTTTTAAGTATTTGCAAATGTAAGATTGATGTTTATTAATATTTTGTTCATTCTGTCTTTTATAAACTTTTGTCAACCTTTCCTGTTTTTATGACGTTTTAATGACTATTCACGGATAACATAAAAATATTTTTGTCACTCTGAATGTTTATGCCGGATAGCCAACATAATTTTTTATCACACTTTTGTATTGCCGGTATAAACTATCGTAAAAGTGATGTCAATATCCGTGGTAAATTTTCCCTTACACAGGAGCAATGTGAGTTTTTATTAAAAGAAACTATATCTAAACAAATTCCAGGCGCCTTTGTTCTCTCTACTTGTAACCGAACAGAAATTTATGGCATCAGCCATCAGCCCCGGGAACTGATTGAACTTTTATGCCTGCATACACAAGGTACAGTTCATGATTTTATTGAGCATGGTTATACCCGGCAGGGACTTGCTGCTGTTGAACATCTCTTTAGAGTTTCGGCTGGCCTGGATTCACAGATCATTGGTGATTATGAAATTTTATCCCAGTTAAAGCATGCAGCTAAAACAGCCCGGCAGCAGGGTTGTATAAATAATTTCCTGGAAAGATTGATAAACTTCGCATTACAGTCTTCGAAAGAGATCAAGAGTAATACAGCACTTAGTTCGGGCACTGTCTCGGTTTCCTATGCTGCAATTGAAATTATTAAGGACAAGATACACAGGCTCGCCGATAAAAAAATCCTTTTGATCGGAACTGGTAAAATTGGAAATCAAATTGCCAAAAATATAAAAACTTATCTCCCGGATTCTTCTCTTTCTTTTTGCAACAGAACAAACGAAAAAGCTTTACTTCTCGCAGAGCAATCTGATTCCGGGTTTATTAATTATGATGAGTTGCATACGGCTGCCGATAAGTTTGATATAATTATCGTAAGTGCTGCCGCAGAAAATTTTATCATCACCCCGGTACACTTTAAAACTGAAAAATCAAGATTGATCCTCGACCTTTCTGTGCCTCAAAATGTTGATCCATCTGTAAAAAATATTGAAGGAACAGAACTAATGAATGTTGATGAGATATCTGCGATTCCTGATAAAACAATTAATCGCCGCAAAGCTGAAATCCCAAAAGCTTTAAAGATCATTGATAAAACAATAGAAGAAGTAAAAGACTGGTTTGGTATGCAATTAAATAATCCCGTTTTGCGTAAAGTAAAGTTGCAACTGCATGAGTTAAGCAAACGGAATTCCAATGGTACAGATCATAACGAAAAAATACATAAAACAGTTTCATCTCTCGCAATTCAGCTTCGTAAGCAAAATAATAAAGGCTGCCAGTGCATACATGCAATGAACGATTATCTCCACATGAATTAATTTATGCAACCACTGAAAATCGGAACCCGTGAAAGTGAGTTAGCGGTATGGCAGGCAATGCAGGTGCGCTCATTGTTACAGCAAAACTCCATTGACTCTGAATTAATTTTTATAAACAGTGAGGGTGATATTGATCTTGTAACTCCACTTTACGAGATGGGGGTTCAGGGAATATTTACTAAAACATTGGATGCCGCCCTCTTAAATAAACGTATTGATATTGCTGTTCACTCAATGAAAGACGTGCCTACACAATTGCCACAAGGTATCAGGCAGGCCGCAGTTTTAAAAAGAGGTTCGTATAAAGATTTGTTAGTGTTTAAAGATATAAGTTTAGTTGACAGTTGGCAGTTGACAGTTGACTGCATTAACTCCCCTTTAGGGGATGGGGGTATCATCGCCACCAGCAGCATCCGCAGAAAAGCACAATGGCTCCATCGCTATCCAAACCATACAATAGAGAATTTAAGGGGGAATATAAATACACGTTTACAAAAACTAAAAGATAGTAACTGGGACGCAGCCATATTTGCCGCCGCAGGATTGGAAAGAATTAACCTGCGTCCACAAAATTCTGTAGAGTTAGATTGGATGCTGCCTGCACCGGCACAAGGAGCAATAATGGTGGTATGCAGGGCGGAGGATGAAAATACTTTTAATGTGTGCCAGGCATTTAATGATAACCTTACAGAACTATGTACTAAAATTGAAAGAGATTTTTTAAGAGAATTGCTGGGAGGTTGTTCTACGCCTATAAGTGCGTTAGCAGAAGCAGCAGATGATAAAATATTGTTTAAAGGAAATATTTGCTCT
>JBDSAQ010000102.1:0-5488 GCA_039922095.1 Ginsengibacter sp.
TCTTGTGTCATTTAACTTCAAATTACTTCCAGTAATGCTAATGCTCACACTATCCGGGATCTCCGGCATTGTCAAATGCAATTCACTTATAGATTGATTGGAAATATTTCTTGCGAATGCTTCAATAGTAGCTTTCATACTACGTTCATAAGGCATTAAATCAATGGCATAATTGTATTTGTAAAAACGTGGTTGAATGAGATGCTCATATGTTTTGTATTTTTTTTCATAATCAATCCGTTTGTTTTCAAATACTTTTTCCGAATCATATTTATTCAAGACTTTAGTATTGTAATAGACAAAACTGCCACACAATACAAACACAAAAGCACATAAGACGATGGGAATTTTATTTTTCAACAATACATACTTTGCATTATTTAAACGATGCTTAAAGCCGGTTTCTTTACCTCTTATGTAAAACGAGAGAATTACAAAACCAATCAGGATAGAAAAAATAAACCAATAAATATTAAACCATACTACTGATTGTACAAACGGGCCAAATCCATTCATATCCGAATAAATAATACCAGGTATAAACCCAAATTTTACCATGTTGGTATCAACCTTAAAAACACCCCATATAAATAAGTTGAGAATAATAAAAGTCACAAAAGCAAAGTAAGCGATATACCGATTGTTTATGAGGTAATGAAAGAGTAAAGCGATAATCACAAAAAAGGAAAGGGACAATAAATACAATACCAACAAAGATTTGAAGTACACATCCAGTTGGTAACGATAATAACCAAATACAGTTTGCGCAATCATTCCCATAACAATAGTACATGAAAGAATTAATGCAATGGAAATAATCATTGCCACTAATTTTGAAATAAATAACAACGAGGTTTTGATGGGTGTGGAATCTTGTATTTCGTTGATTTTTGCATCACGCTCTTTCCAAACTAACACTCCCGGATAGAAGGTAATAATAGCGATAAGATATATAAAAAACGATTTTTTGATGGAATCAATCACATCATAAGTTACCGGATATTGCCCTGTGCCATAGCTTCCTGTAAAAAACACTAATGCAATAATTAAATGGATTAAGCCAATAACAACAATAATAATAAACGTTGGATTTTTGATTATGGCTTTGGTTTCAAATTTTACTAAATTCAAAAAAGTATTTAGTGAAAGGAAATTGTCTTTTGCAGGCTGAAAAATAATCCCGGAAGTAATATTCTCCGTAACTGTTTTTGGCGTCTTTTCTTTTTTTATTTTTTCTTTTCTTATCGTAAATGAAAATCTGAAATAAACTGTTATAAGTATTATTAAACTAATACCTAACCATAGTAAGCGATTGGTTAATAATTCACCATGTAACGTAACTGCCCTCATGTTTTTTTCATCAACAGTCATATATTTTGTCATAGTATCGAAAGGACGTGATCCAAACGGATCAAGCAAGTTAGCGAGCCATTCTTTTTGAATGTCTTGCATAAATTGATCAGAAATTTCATAAAACACTAAAATGAACATTGCGCCGATAAAGGAAATGATATTGCTTCTGAAAATAATTGCCAGCGCATATAACAAAACACCTGATATAATAACGTTGGGAATGCCAAAAGCTAATAATCCCTGCAAATGCCCCGACCATATCACTTCTCCAAATCTTTCAGGCGGAGCCATGTTGAATGCGTGTGCAAAAACTGGAGCAGCCAATGCGCCGAGTGAAATACCGAGCATTGGAATTACAGAAAGTATTGTTGCACCAATAAATTTTCCAAAATAGTAATCTCTTTTTCTAATAGGTGATGAAAATACAAACTGGTACATTCCGAATTGAAAATCTCGATTGGCAGTTGCATTCATAAACGCAGTTGTCATCAGCAAACAAATTATTGAAAAGCCGGCATATAACTCCTGAATTACAAAAGGGGCATTTTTATGTACACTGCCCACTCCGCCACCAATTGTATCAGTATCTAAAGCCACTATAAAAAATACAAATAGGGCGTTGATGAATAAAAATATCCATACCATTGGTATTTTTAACCAATACTTTAGTTCGTATCTGATGAATTTCCACATACAATTAATGGTTCATGTTTAAACCAGAGCATTCAATTTTGCAAAAAATACATCTTCAAGATTTTCTTCGGCTTTTACAAAACCGTTACCCGGATCAACATTAGAGAAAGCATGTATCAAAGGCTTGCCACTTACCAGTTTGTTCGAAATGATCTTGTATTCATTTTGAAATTTTGGCAACTCAGCCTTATCTACCTTTTGCTTCCACACCTTACCTTTTATTTGCAGTAATGCATCATCTGTGTTACCGCTGAACAGCACTTTTCCTTTATCCATAATTGCCATTTCAGTGCATAGTTCTCTTACATCCTGTACAATATGTGTAGAGAGAATTATAATAATGTTTTCACCTACCTCACTGAGAATATTGTAAAAGCGATTGCGCTCACCCGGGTCTAACCCTGCTGTCGGTTCGTCCAAAATCATCAGTTTAGGATTGCCTATTAAACACTGTGCAATACCAAAACGCTGACGCATACCACCGCTATAACTGCCTACCGCCTTTTTGCGATGTTCAAATAAATTTACTTTTACCAGCAAATGATTCACTATTTCCTTTCGTTGGGTATTATTACTGAAACCCTTCAGCAAAGCCAGGTGATTAAGCAGATCAACGGCTGATGTTCGGGGATACACGCCAAACTCCTGCGGCAAATAACCCAACGTTTTTCGCACCGAATGTTTATCCTTTAACATATCAATATCTCCCAGCATAGCAGTACCGCTATCAGCATCCTGTAAAGTGGCGAGGATTCGCATTAATGTAGACTTGCCGGCGCCGTTTGGTCCCAATAATCCAAACATTCCTTTGTTAATAGTAAGCGATACATTGTTGAGTGCAAGTACACCATTGCTATATTGCTTGTTTAAGTTGGAGATTTGTAATATCATGTTATTGAGGGATGTGCTGATAATTATATTATACAATTCCACAATCAAATTACTATTCAGGTCATCATATCATTATATACACCGGCATAGTTTTTTGTTACCTTATCTAGAAAGCTTTTTAGAAAAACTTTTTATGCTAAAGGCATTCATTTTGTTACCTGGCTTAAAAAAAATGTAATAAAAGAATACAGTTGATTACTGATCAGTGACTCTGCTGCTGCCGTGTCCCGCTACACGCAAGGCTTGAGGGAGACACGGCAGGGGAGCGCCTTAATGTGGTTACAATTTTACAAATGATTTATGAAGGATTTTATCTCCGGTTATAACTTTTATAAAATAAGTCCCAGCCCTCAGGGATGAGATATCCAGTCGCAAATCGCTTAAACTTTTTGCCTCAATAGTTTTTATAACTGCCCCTGAAACTGATAAAATGAATATAGTTGATCTATCTTTTGAAGGCAGTCCTTTAGCAGAAATATTCAGGATATTACCACCAGGATTTGGATTTATATTCAGCGCAAGGGAATTTTTTAAAATATTTAATTTATCTGTGACCTTCTTTAAATCAGGCTGATCATTTATATTAGATTTTTGTACAGCACCACTTGAGTTATTAGCAGGACGACTCATGCTATTTTGTGCTCCATATGGAATACTAAAATCTGGTCCACAAATCCATGAACTCCACGGGCCGCTTTTTGAACATTTGAGCCTAATCCGCCAATGATATAGCCCATTCGCAAATTTATGATTGGGATCGGCAGCAGTTGTGGCTCCAAATGGAATTGCACTGAAAAATTGATTTTTACGAACATTGGGGAAGATGGTATCATATCTATCAGTAAAGTCCTCATTTGCAATTTCCAATTGTATATCACCCCCATTTATCGGATTCCAACTTAACCCCGCTCCACCATTCCTCAACTCCGACTTAGCAACACTTATATCAAATGGGACAGGGCAGTTTGATGAATTTGAAGAAGCACAAAATGCAGTATTAGCTATAACATTAAAATGTATAGTAAGTGATTTACCTTTTAATCCTCCTCCATTTGATCTTTCATAAGGTATCGCAGTTAAAGTATGTTCGCCTATGGGTAAGGTCCAGGCATGATAGTCACCGGTGGGTAAATCCCCTGCAAGTGCAAAAGGAGCTCCCTCTTCTGTTCTTACTTGTTTACCATCTAATATAAATATTACACTGCCAGGTTTTACTGAATTTGTGTTAGCCCTTATATTTAAATTGGAGGTGGGCAAAGTATTTATATCAATAGTACTTCCATCTTCTATAAGTTGAATATCCTTGTCTGTATCAGCGTTTATGAGAGTAAAGCTTTTAACCACAGGCAAACATGCCATCCATTTCAATTTAAATTCATACCAATCCGGCCCTCCCGGCGGATCATCATCAGCTAGTATAATAGCTTCATAATTATTATCCGCATCTGGAAACTGAGTTAATGTTACAGGTCCCCTACCACTGATTTTTTCAATAGTTACATCAGAAATAATGGGAGAAGCTAGAGGCGGGTTTAATAAAGTATACTTATCTGATATATCCCCAGACCAATCAGGAAACCATACATTCCCATTGATATAAGTTGGTTCGTTAGCTCCGTCCCATTTGCCTGGAAGTTGAAAATTGCGATGTACGTACCAGACTTTATTACCCAGTACATGAATGTAATCGCTGCCATCAATGTAAGCTCTAAAAGTCATACTTCTCATCTGCATTGTACAATCATCAGGGATAACGAATGTGTGTTGTGCAAACAAGATATTTAGAAAAAAACACTGTAAGGCAATCAGTATAGAACGTTTGAATAAAAATTTCGGTTTCATATTTTGTAATTTTTATGTTGAAAAAATAGGAGAAAAGATGAAGAGATTTTCATGAAAGACTTATTGCTGAAAGCATTTAATTTATTAATTATCAACAAACATAAAACGCCTCACCGCCAAAAAATGGCGGTGAGAAAAATTCTTTTAATTTATTTCTAAAAGGCATTTTACTTCATAAGTAAAACGATAACGATTGTATATTATAGGGTATCCATTATCACGCAACTGTTGAATCATGCGCTGTATGGTACGTTCTGATACATTCAGCTTTTCTGCTAACTGCTGCGGAGTGCCGGCCCGTTTACGTTCTGCCAGGTACTTAATGGTTTCAAGAGTTTCTGAGTATTCGCTAAACTTCATTGTAATAGCTTTTAAATTATATCTATTGAATGAGCGCCAGGCTAGCAGAATAAATGATAAAGAAGTAATTCGATCGGGCTTCCGTTATTATATCTGTTGATACGGCTTTTTGTTATCCTGTTTTTAAAATATATTTTTTAAAATTAATCTCATCCCAACCTACTTCTTAGTGGAAAAGGACAAAAGGTCGTCGTGCAGAAAGGCTTATAATCCAAAAAGTAAAATCATTATTTTATTTGTTCCGGAAAGAGAAACTGCAAAAACCTGAAGAAAATTGAAGTTTTTCTTTTATCTGAAACCGTCTCATTTATTGAGACGGCTTCTCTTAAAGATGCTTTAATAATTTTTA
>JBDSAQ010000103.1:0-7072 GCA_039922095.1 Ginsengibacter sp.
GCCCCACCAAACAAGTAACCCGGTTGAAAATGCCAATACAATTTCAACTACAGGAAAAAAAATGGAATACGCTAATATGGCTTTTATGTTAGCATTGCGATGTTCTTTATTTATCTTTTTAAATTTAGTAAACTCCTTGTCTTCTGCAGCAAAAGCCTGCACTACACTCATTCCTGTGATATGCTCCTGTACAAACGCATTTAAATTAGCTACTGCATTTCGTACCTGTATAAATGACCTGTTAACGCTTTCTTTAAAAAAATATGTAGCTACAATCAGCAATGGGAATGGCGCTAAACTGATAAGGGTTAATCTCCAGTCAACAAAAAACATAAACAGTAAAATAGAAAGAATAGAAAGGATATCTGCAACAATCGGAATAAACCCATCTGAAAAAATATCATTTACCGATTCAATATCATTTATAGTTCTTGTAGTTAATGTGCCTATGGGGGTTTTATCAAATTGAGAAAGGTTCAGATGCATTATTTTCTCATACACAGTAACCCTTAGATCTCTCACTACTGTTTGCCCTAACCATGCGGTGATATAACCAAAGTAAAACCGCAGGCCTGTTTCAATAAGCAGCATTCCTATCTGGATTATTGTAATAAGAATAAGCCAATATGAATTGCGGTCTTTTATGAAATCATTTACAGTAACCTGTATAAGATATGGCCGTAGCGGGGATATTACAGCTAATACAATGGAAAGAAAAATAGAGAGATAAAATTTTCTTTTATATGGAGCAGCATACCGAAATACCTTTCGCAATAAACTAAAATCAAATATTTTTCGCCGGGCTGCTTTTTCCGTCATTAAGAAAAAATCGTTTGTGAGCTGTCAAATTTCAGCTTTAAAAATTTAAACTCAAATTCAAAAGTAAAAAGAAGTAAAAAAGCAGGAAGATAAAAACTTACTACTCAGAACTTACAACTTATTACGATATTGATTTGTTGTACGCTTTTATAAATAAAGCTCCAAGGTTTTTTTGAGGAGGTATGTAATCATCAAATAAATCTTTTTTATCCCGTGGGCCTTTGGAAAAATTAGTTTCTAACTCATTCCACATTTGTCGCCAGTCAATATTTTTTCCACTTCGCAAAGTATTATTGAGAGATTCTATTATTGGTTTATTTATATCTCTTGCACCAATCTGTTTGGTTGAAATTATTTGAGCTTCGGGGGCATAATCTAAAATTAATTTAAGATTTTTGTAACCGCCGCAAGAACCAAGCATTATTATTTTAGCAGATTCAGGCATTTGTTCAATTGTATAAGGCAGATGGTAACTATGGCCACGATGTATAACAATTCCTGGTCTTAAATTATTCTCATAAAGATAATTCACAAGGTCTTCCTGAGCATCTGCGTCTTTATCAGTTGTATTATCTAACGGCAGGTTAGCATATATCCATATAGGTTTGCCTTTTAATGATTTTATTTCGGTCCATTCTTTTGTTTGTGTTATTTGCCAATCTGTTCTGGCAAAAGATGACAGGTAACTGCTGTATGATTCTTTACCATCTTTATCTCCGTAAAAAAACACCTGCTGAATTATTCTTCCGCTATCATCAGCTACGTAATTATAGTCAACTGTATAAACAGGGGGTATGCCTATTTCTTTGGAGAGATCAACATGATTTGACGAATCGGCTGAAAGAAATATCATTTTAAGGAGATGATATAATTTAACTCCATGCTGATTGCGACTGGTTCTGCATCTGATTTCATTATCACTCACATACTTTAACATAGAATTCAGCAGCTCAGGATTTTTAATGCTTCCGTAGGAGTCTGCAACATCAACAGCGTCTTCAAGTGAGCCGGTATTTTCTAAATTAGAAACAAATGCTCTCATTAAAACCTCCGAAGTATTTTTCATTGACCTTAAAAATGTATCCAGTTTATTATAACCGGCAGCCATTTTTATAAATTTTTTAAAGTGATCAAAATTTACTGACATTAATAATGAATCCCCTTTTGGATCAGGTCCCATGCGCTGCATCATTTTATCAAAACTGTTTTTATAGCTTGATGTAAATATTTCATTCTCTCCCATTACCATCATAAAATATAATTCCTGCGGTGTAAGCGGATCAATAGCTCTAAAACGTATTGCAGGGTTATTTACTTCATGCAGTTCATTAATTGGTGTAATAAAATGCTGTATGGCCTTACGTTGCAGCATATCTGTTAACCCGTCTACGCCAAGCATAGCAATGGGAGTATCCCGGTGAACTAACCTGTTGTAATAATCAATTTCCGTTTTTACGAGGAGCTTATAGTACCCAACGCTATCATACTTTTTGTTATCGTTGGCAATAACTTTTGCAATATCTTCCAGGTTTTGTTTACCGGTGATGAGGTCATCTAAAAACGGGAAATAAAACAATGCATCTTTTAAGCTGCTTAACTTAACTACGGTTTTTATCCTGTTGTCGGCATTTCTTTTTATCAATTTACCCTGTACACTGTTGAAGGCTTGTGAGTATGAATATAACTGAGTTGGGCTGTGGTTAAATGCAACAATTACAAGGCTGTCAGCAAATGGCTCATCAACATAGGGTCCTATACCTGAAAGTATTTTATCAGGGTGTAACTGGCTATACTTTAAAAATAGAATTTTCTTACTCTCCATGTATCCTATATTCTCTTTGAATATTTCGGAGTTAATGATGCCTACTTCATAAGGCGCCTCCTGTGTTATAGCGGCGATACTTTCACCTTTGAGATTTGCCCTCATCATTGCATAAAAATTATCAACGAGCATGGGGGCAAGTGAGGCCGTAAATTTATGAGCTCTCCAGTTAACATTAAACCTGTTTACCAGGTTTTCTATAAACCTCAGATATCTTATCTTATCATTATTGGTACCTAAGTTTTTATTAGTTTCTACCTCATTACGCAACCCATTTACTCTTCTTATTATAGCGTCTGTAACCTGGAGGTTAATATCATCAGCACCTGATATTTTAATAAGACCATCTAATTTACCATCTGCCAGGTCAGCCCGTTTTAATTCAGCTTTAATTTTATCGTGAAAAACCTGCCTGTTCAAAGGGATATTACTGGTATCACCAGCAGCAAAAATTTTAAGCGGGAGTAAAAAAATAGAAATCAGGTAAAAAATGTTTTTCATAATCTCTTGAATTTTGCAATAAGAAGCAAAAATAGTTCCATTGGTTGTATTAGCATATAATGTGCTTCATAAATGAGTGAATTAAAACCTGATAAGCTGCTTATAAATAGCCGATTAACCTTTTATTAAGTTATAAAATCTAGAGGGTATCAATATTAAGAAATTGTAAACTACCTTAATTTAAATTCATTTGATATAGGTTTGTATAAACATACCATGCAAGCAAAAGCCCGGAAGATTTTAATAGCGGATGATGAGCCGGACATATTGGAAATAGTTAGCTTCAATCTTCAGGCTGAAGGTTATGAAGTGTTTACTGCAAAAAACGGGAACGAGGCTATTGAAGAAGCCAAAAAACATCAACCGGATCTTATTATACTTGATGTGATGATGCCTGGGAAAAATGGTTTTGAAGTATGTAATATATTACGCCTGCAGCCTGCTTTTAAAGATACCCTTATTATATTTTTAACTGCCCTTAACGATGAGACTACAGAAATTAAAGGATTGGAAACCGGTGGAGATGATTATATTACTAAACCCATAAGTCCTAAAATATTACTTAGCAGGGTTAATGCTTTATTCAGAAGAGCCACCAAGGAAGAAAGCGGAATAGTTCAAATAGGTGATCTGCAGATTGACCGTGAAAAGTATAATGTAACCTACAAAAATGAGGAGATAATTTTAGCAAGAAAAGAATTTGAATTACTTGCCTTTTTAACCTCAAAGCCTCATAAAGTTTTTTTGCGCAACGAAATTTTAAACCAGGTTTGGGGCAGTGATGTAATAGTTGGAGATAGAACAATTGATGTACATATCCGCAAAATACGCCAGAAGCTTGGGGCAGATTGTATTACGACAGTAAAGGGTGTTGGATATAAATTTCAGCTATAACCGCGGTCGAGGCGCTAAAGCAACCAGGCCATATTACCGAAAATAAGCGGTCAAAATTTCCCGGATTTATAAATGTGTTTATTCCTATAATAATCGTTCAGGTCGCCTTTAGCGTCCGCGATTTTCATTCAGCGGGAGCCAAAGGAATATCCCTCCTTAACATATTTTCCCGGTTGGCGATTTCCCAGGCAGTTAAAAAAATAAGCCGCACTCTTTTTTCATACAAATCCCAGTATATTTTGTCAACCGTATCGGTGGGTTTATGGTAATCTGCCTTCAACATGCCATCATAAAAAAACAGAACCGGAACTCCTTTTCTTGCAAAGTTGTAATGATCGCTGCGGTAATAAATTCTTTCTTTATCACCCGGATCATCAAATTTATAATCCAGGCTAAGGTTACTATACTTCTCATTTATATCATTAATAAGCAGAAGATCGCTGCTCAGTTTGTCATGGCCGATTACATACACATAATTCAGGCTGTCCCCCGTTTTCCGTTCAGTATCTATCCTGCCAACCATATCAATATTAAGGTCAACGGTAGTTTTATCCAATGAAAAAACAGGATGGTCAGAATAATATTCTGAGCCCCATAACCCTTTTTCTTCTCCACTAACAGTCATAAAAACTACAGTTCTCCTGGGGCCTATGCCTTCTGCTTTAGCCCTGGAAAAAGCTTCAGCCATCTCTATAACACCAGTTGTTCCGCTGCCATCATCATCTGCGCCATAATAAATTTTATCACCGTGTTTTCCAAGGTGATCATAATGTGCCGTAATAAAAACGTATTCGTCTTTTTTGTCACTACCTTCTACAAAGCCAATAACATTGCTTGGGTAAAAAGGTATTTTTTGCTTTTTATAATTAAACTTTGTTTTCAATTTTACTTCTGCCTTAACATTATTTAATGGTTCACCGGCCTTAGCTTTTTTAATTATTCTACTGAATAAGGAATCTCCAAATATGGCCTTGCCAACATCAGGTAAAATTGTTGCATAATTCACTTTTTCATTTTCATGTGATATCATTGCCGGAAAGTAAATGCCCGAACTCCTTGCACTTTCAACAAAATCTTTTGGAATAGTTTCCATGGCGAGGTTTATAACAAATGCAGCAGCAGCGCCATGCTGTTTAGCTAATGCTATTTTTTTTACCGTTCCCGGGAAACTCCATGCAGAGCTTTTTGCAGATCCCGTTACTATATAATTACCATTAATCTTCGGCTCACCTGTAAAAAAAACTACTATTTTCCCGGTTATGTCTTTCTCTTTATAATCATCATAATTTAAATCAGATATGCCGTAGCCCACAAAAATTATTTTTTTTGATTTTACATCCTGACTTTCTGAAACAGTGGGACTCGAAATAAAATCTTTTCCAAATACATAATTTTTTTTACCCATCCCTATTGAAGTCCGAAGTAAAGTATCTTTATATATAGGATAAACCTGCTGATAGCCATTTAGCTTTTTTGAAGCCTGCAATCCTGATAATTTAAATTGGCTTTCGATATATGCGGCTGCTTTATGTTGCCCGGGAGTTGCAGTTTCCCTGCCCTCCATTTCTGCACCGGCAATAATGGTTAAATGTTTTTTTAGATCAGTAACTGTTATGGTAGCTGCATATTTTTGTACATCATCAGTTTGGGCAAATAACGAGGAAGGCAGCAAATAGCAGGTAATAAAAATGATCACATTTTTCATCAAACTAATAAGATGCAGGTAATAAATTAAGATTAGTGGCGCTTAAACGCCGCAGGCAATTTTATTTACACGGTTCAAATGCCGGCCACCTTCAAATTCAGTGTGCATAAAGATCTCTACCATTTTTTCCACATCCCCTTCTCTCACGAAACGGGCAGGTATACAAATAATATTGGCATCGTTATGTTTTCTGGCCAGTTCAGCTAATTCTTCCCCCCAGCATATTGCTGCACGTATGTGCTGATGTTTGTTGGCTGCAATAGCCACTCCATTTCCGCTTCCACATAATAAAATACCGAAAGCAGCCTCACCTCTTTCCACGGAGTTTGCGACGGGATGAGCAAAATCAGGATAATCAACTGAATCAGTAGAGAAGGTTCCAAAGTCTTTGGATTCAAGACCTTTACCTTCTAAAAAAGATTCAAGGTCTTCTTTATATGCATAGCCGGCATGGTCACAACCTATTGCTACCGGCAAGGATAAATTAAATAGTGATGACATGGCTGACAGGTTTTATTTATACTAAGTTATAACAAAAAACGGGATGACTCCTTTTTGAAAAAAATTTGATTTATAAGATTATTTAATGAGTAATTTGTGATGGAACCCATTCTTTTTTAATTTTACTTTTTAATTTATTTACATGCAGGAAGCATATATAGTAGCAGGATATAGAACTGCAGTTACAAAAGCCAAACGTGGCGGATTTAGATTTTATCGTCCTGATGATCTGGCGGTAGATGTTATTAAAGGATTACTGTCATCTGTTCCGCAATTAGATAGTAAAAGAGTGGATGATTTGATTGTAGGAAACGCTGTGCCCGAAGCAGAACAAGGGTTGCAAGTGGGCAGAATGATCAGCGTGAGGGCATTGGGTATTGAAGTACCGGGCATGACCGTTAACCGGTATTGCGCAAGTGGTTTGGAAACCATTGCAATTGCAACTGCTAAAATCAGAAGCGGGCAAGCTGAATGTATTGTAGCCGGGGGCACTGAAAGTATGAGCATGGTACCCACAGCAGGATGGAAAACAGTACCGGCATATTCTGTTGCTTCCTCCACTCCGGATTATTATTTGGGCATGGGATTAACAGCTGAGGCCGTTGCTAAGGAGTATGATATATCCCGTGAGGCACAGGATGAATTCAGTTATAACTCTCATAGAAAAGCTTTAAATGCAATTACAAATGGATATTTTACAAATGGTATTTTGCCCATGGAAGTTGAAGAAGTTTATGTTGATGAAAAAGGGAAAAAACAAAAAAGGAATTTTTTAGTAGATACAGATGAAGGGGTAAGGGCAGATACAACAATTGAAGCTCTTTCTAAAT
>JBDSAQ010000104.1:0-8649 GCA_039922095.1 Ginsengibacter sp.
GCCGCTGCTCCCCCAACATCCTCAGCTTTTCCGACTACATATTTTTTTATGTAAGCAAAATTCACATCACCCCCTGTATTTGGAACCACTAACTTTTGTTTTACGCTAGTTCCATTAACATTCAATACCTGGGTTATCTCATTGTAATTCGCACCAGGTAACATGAAAGTGGTTTTCAACCTGGTGTCAAGCGTACGCCCTTTAAGCATTGTATCGCCAGATGCTTCAATACCTTCATATTGGCTCAACATCCACCAGGTAGCACTTTTATCTCCGCCCCATCCATCACCGTTGGCAATGTCGTTGCTAAAGTTCAGGTAACTGGGCATACTATTCGCCGTTCCATACCTTGAATATACCCATTGCAGTGAAAACAATGATTCAGTATTGTTATCATAAGGAAACTTAAACAAATCTTCATATTTTGCCAACAGTTTTGCACCACTTTGGGTAATCACCCTTTGTGCATAATACTTGGCGCTATCAAGGAATTGCTGCTTTCTGCCAGTCGGCCCGGTACCTTCAACACCAGCCCTTGTAAGATAAAACCTGGCCAACATACCTTCTGCAGTCCATTTTGTAATTCTTCCCGGCTGAATGGGAGTTGCCGGAAGATCGTCTATAATTGCACGCATTTCACGTGTTATAAATCGCCACGTACTTGGTATTGTATTTTTCCTAAGTGTTGTATCAGTCAAATAATCCAGGTTGTTTTCTATAATGGGTACCTCACCCCAGTTCATTATGAGGTAACGGTAAGCTAAAGCCCTCATAAACCTTGCCTCTGCAATAGCCAGTTTTTTTATAGCTGGTGAAACACCTTCGCCCGCATATTTGTTGATGTTCACTATGGCCAGATTAGACTGAGCTACTACAACAAAGAAAGCACGCCATGACGCATTATTTTCTCCATTTTCAGCAGTTGTATTAAACAATACATTACCCCTGTCATTATATGCGGAGTAGGCTGTTCCAGACCTGAAATCCCCAAGGTTATAATATGCCTTGTCATTATAATCGAACCATACATGGTTGTATAAGGATGCTGTACCCGCTAACACCTGTTCATCTGTTTTGTAAAAACCAGCATCAACTATAGCATCTGTTGGCGGCTTTTCCAGAAAGTCTTTTTTACAGCCGGTAAACATTGCGATGGGTATCACCAAACCAATCAAACATTTCAAACTATTTATATTCTTCATGAAGATGATTTTTAAAAGTTTACATTAAGAGTGAATGTGTAAATAGGCGTTAATGGATAGCGTCCGTAATCAAGCCCAATAGCCTGAGTTGCTGTTGATGCATCCCTGCCTACATACGCACCTACTTCCGGGTCAAAGCCTGAATAATTGGTAGCCGTAACCAGGTTCTGAGCTCCAACAGTGGCTCTGATGCCTCTCACTATTTTTTGTTTTCCAATTAAGGATTGAGGTAAGTTATAAGATAAAGAAATATTCTTTAACCTCACATAAGATCCATCCTCCACATACTTATCAGTAATACGTGCATAAGTTCCGTTTACGTCTGCACCCGTAATAATTCTTGGAACAGTTGTTTCCGGATTCAACAAATAAACTTTGCCGTTTGGATCTGTTGCTATTTTCGCATACTCCATAGCCTTGATCATCATATTCCGGCCAAGGTAAATGTTATTAGGATTAGAATTTTCCCAGGCAATGAAGTTATATATATCATTCCCGTAAGTAGCTGTTATAAGAACACTCAAATCAAAACCTTTATAGCTAAATGTATTGGTGAACCCACCAAATAATTTAGGCCATGGATTACCAATGTAGGTTTTGTCCTTTACATCAATTTTGCCATCACCATTAATATCCTTATACTTTATATCCCCTACCCAAACACCCCCGCTAGCCTGTGTTGGGCGCCTTACGCCATTGTTGTCAACAGGCACTGCACTTTTGTTAATCTCTTCAACTGACTGAAATAAGCCTTCTTCAATATAGCCTCTGAACAACCATGGTTGAAGCCCAATTGCAGAGCGTTGTGTCCATGGATCCTGTTGATTAAGCCACCAGGAGCTACGCTCCAGGAATGCGTTATCGGAGTTTAAACTTTGGATAACGCTTTTGAAATGGGACAAATTAAGATTTGTTTCCCATCTGAAAGTTTTTGAATTAACGTTAATTGTATTTATTGCAAAGCCCCATCCCTTTGTTTTCATATCCCCGTTATTTACTGTTGGCGGTGCAATTGAACCTTCACCAGCCGTTCCCATGTACCAGGGTAAATCCGCACCCAACAACAGGTTACTGGTATGCTTAATATAATAATCCGCTTCAATTGTTATCCTGTTTTTAAGTACTCCCAGGTTAATGCCGATGTTATCAGTCCTGGTTTCCTCCCATTGATAAAACCGATTCCCATATATTGAAACCAGAAATCCTGTTCCCCATGGTGTTGCTCCAGCATTTAGCGGTGAATATACGGCGGCATTGCTGTTCGGCTGGCTTCCGGTAAGGCCAGTCTCAAGCCTTAATTTTAAGTCAGAAATGAAAGGAACATGGAAAAATTTCTCCTGATTTACTCGCCATGCGGCAGACACCGAAGGGAAAGAGCCCCACCTTTTCTCAGGTCCGAAGTTTACTGAGCCATCCCTGCGAAAAGTACTTGTTAAAATATAACGATTATCATAATTGTAGGTTAATCTTCCAAGGTAAGATTCCATACCCCACTGCCCGGAACCACCAGAGTTAGTGGCAGTAGTTGAGGTACCTGCGTTCAGGTCAAATACATTGTTTGTTAGAAAACCTGTTCTTGTTCCGCCAAGGTTTTTCCAGCTTGATGCCTGTGATTCATGGCTTGCCATTAATCCAATAGTATGTTTTCCTATCGTTTTTGTGTATTCAGCCAACTGGTTCCAGTTCCAGTAGGTGTTTTGGCTGGTACCATTTGATAAAGACGCAGTTGGATTAACTGCCCAACCAATTGAATAAGTTGGTTGATAATAGATCGAATTGCCAAAACCAAGGTTGGTGTTGAATGAAGTCCGGAGAACAAGGCCTTTTGCCAAATTCAATCCAAGATTCAATCCACCTAAAAACTGCCTGCGGGTATTTGTATTGGTAACTAATTGAGAGATTGCAATTGGATTCACAGGTGAAAACTGGTGCGCCGAATTGGTCAGGTCACCACCACCCCATGTACCATTTAAATTTTTTACCGGTACTTCAGGGCTCAGTTGAATGGAACGGATAATAACATTTTCCTGACTGCTAGTCAACTTTTCGTTTGTTTGGTTAAAGCTCAGATTGGCACCGATGTTTATCCATTCCCTTGGCTTGTTATCAAGATTCATTCTGAAACCATAACGTTTAAAGCCCGAACCTTCTGCAACACCGTCCTGGTTTAAATATTCACCGGACATGTAATAAGTAGTATTGCTGCTGCCACCGGATAAACTAAGCTGGTGTTTGTTCATGATTGCATCGTTGAATAACTCCTTCTGCCAGTCAGTACCCGGGCCTAAAATTGAAGGATCCAGCAATTCTTCACGAACTGTTCCGCCTGCGATTCCTTTGTACTCTATTTGCATTTGCGCATATTGAGGCAACGTCATCACTGCAACACGCTTTGGAGGCGTTTGAACATTATATTGACCGTTATAATTTATTTTGAAGTCTCCCGCTTTGCCACGTTTTGTTGTAATGAGGATAACGCCATTGGTTCCCTGTGAACCATAAATGGCCGTAGCTGAGGGGCCTTGTAAAATCTGGATGTCATCAATATCGTTGGGATTGATACCAGAAAGAGGATTGGACGAATTTGCAGTACCACCACCCCTGATTTGAACGCCGTCAATTACATAAAGAGGCTCTGTATTTAAGCTTATTGAACTGATGCCACGGATGGCTACAGATATTCCACCACCCGGCTGACCCGAATTTTGTGTAATATAAACACCCGGGGCTCTTCCCTGGATGGCTTGTTCAACAGTAGTATTAACTGTTTTTTCAATATCTTTTGCAGTAACAGATGACTGGGCATGAGTTAGATTGGCACGTTTGGAACTCCCATATCCTATAACTACAACATCACTCAAGGTATTTGCAACCGGTTCCATACTCACCTTTACCTCAGCATTGTTGACAATACCTACTTCTTTTGAACGCATTCCAACATAAGAAATAACTAAAGTTCTGCCATTAGCTGGTATACTAAAATTAAAAACACCTGCTGCATTGGTGGTGGAACTTAATCTGGTATTCTTTAAGGTAACAGTAGCGCCCCCAAGAGGGTTGCCATTTTCATCGGTAACAGACCCGGTAACATTTTTGTTTTGTGCAAAGGTTTGAGAGATTGAGAATATGCATATAGTCAAAATGAATATTCCCCTAAGTAATGTTTTTATCATATAGCAAGATGTTTTGGTAACAAAATTAAAATTATAAGGCACCACAAAATAATACTATTTTATCTAAATATAATGCAATTACTCAAAATAAATTTACAGGCTTTTTTAAAGGCTGATTAATAGTAACTTAAACCAATTTTTTTTCTATTAAATTTGGAAAATATAATTAATACTTTTTTATCCATAACATTCTGATACTTGCTAATTAATAAAAATATACTCAGAGAAATTACGCCACTTACAAATGGGGATTGTTTTACTTTATTAACAAGGATTAAAACTCAATTTGATTTTCCTCTTCATTATCATGATGAAATGGAATTAAATTTTATACTGAATGCAAAAGGGGCGAAAAGGGTAATTGGTGATCACATGCAGGAAATTGGTGACATGGAACTTGTATTAGTTGGATCAAATCTGCCGCATGTTTGGCTCACTAATAAATGTAAGAGTAAAGAAATAAAAGAGATCACCGTACAATTTCATAAAGATTTACTTGATGAAAAATTTCTTAGAAGAAACCAGTTAACTTTTATCAGAGGTATGTTTGAAAAATCGGCAAGAGGTATTTTATTTTCTGCAGAAACAATTCAACAGATTACTCCGCGGTTAACTCTTTTAAGCCAAAAGCAGGGTTTTGATTCTGTACTTGAGCTTATCTCAATTTTACATGATCTTTCTACATCCCGCAACATGCATTTTTTGTCTGATGCTACCTTTAATAATACAGCGCTTTCTTATAACAGCCGCCGGGTTGAAAAGGTATTTGAATACATGCATCAAAATTTTGACAAACCTGTTTCATTAATTGATGTTGCTAAGTTGGCTAATATGACAGAAGTATCTTTTAGTCGTTTTTTTAAAAAGAGAACTGGTATCACATTTATTGATAGCCTGATGGAAGTAAGGCTGGGACATGCATCCAGGCTATTAATTGACACTACTCAATCAATTGCAGAAATTGCATATGACTGCGGATTTAATAATATCTCAAATTTCAACAGGATATTCAAAAAGAAAAAAAATTGCACTCCTAAAGAATTCAGGGAAAACTATAACTATGGAAGCCGGGTGTTTATTTAAAACATAAACTCTACATGGTACCTGCCATGTTGTTAACGCCTGTTGGAGAAGCTCCTAATTGTTTCATGATCTTAAAATGTGAAATCACAGCTGCACTCATTGTAGGGAAAGAATGATAGGGTAAATTAAATTCTTTACATTTTTGTGAAACGATTTTGCTAAGGGCAGGGTAATGTACATGACTGATACGTGGAAATAAATGATGCTCAACCTGAAAATTTAAACCACCCACAAACCATGTAATTATTTTATTATTTGGAGCAAAATTAAATGTTGACTTTATCTGGTAAACAGCCCATTCTGATTCAATAACTTTATCATCAAGCCCCAAAACCTCAAATTCAGTATCTTCTACTACATGTGCAAGCTGAAAAACAATGGCAAGCGTTAATCCCATAAAAATATGCAGTAAAGCAAAACCTATGCTCCAGGCCTGCCAGCCTAAGATAGCCACCGGAATAACTATATAAAATATAATATACAATACTTTAGTAGCCCAGAAAATTATATGCTCTTTCGTACTGATTTTTTTTAACGGAGTAGTGTATATTTTCTGTTTAAAGTATTTCTCAAAATCCATTAAAAAAATCCAGGCAAACGAAGAAATTGCATAAACCAGCAGAACATAAATATGCTGAAACCGGTGAGCCGGAACCCATTTCTGAGAAGTACATTGACGCATCAAAGGGCTTTTGGCAATATCATCATCAACTCCATCTACATTAGTATATGTATGGTGAAGATTATGTTTAACCTTCCATATGAATGCATTTCCTCCCAGGGCATTTAAGCTGTAGCCAAACAATTCATTAACCCACTTCTTGCTGGAATAACTCCCGTGATTAGCATCATGCATTACATTAAAACCAATACAGGCTAACACAAAACCAAATAAACAGCTAAAGATAATTGCCCAAATAACAGGTAAGTTTAAAAATAACAAGCTTAAATATAATCCAAGACCAACAGTAAGGAGTATCGCGGTTTTTATATATAATTTCCAGTTACCTGTTTTATTAATTCCTTTATCGCTAAAATATTTTTCAACTGATATCCTTAATGATTGAAAAAAAATATTGTTACTGTTATTATAAGTAAGTTTTGACATAAAAGCTGATTTACAAAACAAATACCGGCGATGCAAATTTTACAAAGGTTGTGAGAAATAAAATCTGTTCTATTGTAACTTTTAAAAAAATTATAACATCTATGAGCATGTTAATATATTTGATAAATACTTTTTATAGCTACGAAAATCTTAAAAAAATTTACTCTTCCCAATTTTATTTTCAGATGTTAACTACGAATCGTAAGATAAGGAATATTAAATCATGGGAAAATACATCTTTTGATTTCGGGATAAATATTTTTAATTAATTATAGTATCATGTCTTTTTTCTTTATTGAAAAAAATATTGCAAAAGCAAAAACTATTTCCAAAGAATTTTATCTCAATCCTAAATATTTTGAAGAGGCGAAAGAGAAAATTTTTTCCAACACCTGGCAATTTGCTGGTGACATAAACATGGTAAAGGAGCCCGGCGGCTGTTACCCGTTTATATTACATGAACATTTTCTTAATCAACCTCTGTTGCTCACCAAAAATAAACCTGGACAAATTAGTTGCATATCGAATGTATGTACACATCGTGGTAATATTTTAGTAACAGAACCTTGTAAAGTACATAACATCCGTTGTAAATATCATGGCCGCATTTTCGATCTTACAGGAAAGTTTAAATCAATGCCGGAATTCAGAGAGGTAAGGAATTTCCCTTCCCAATACGACGATCTTTATAAGCTTCCTTTATATCAATGGGAGGGTTTACTCTTCACCTCTCTTAATAAAAAAATACCGGCAAAACAATTTTTTAAAGAGATGATGGAAAGAACAGCATGGATGCCGGTGAATGAATTTGTTTTTCGCCCGGAGCTTTCAACAGAATATTTTATAAATGCACATTGGGCATTGTATTGCGAGAATTACCTGGAAGGTTTTCATATTCCTTTTGTTCATGCTGATTTAAACACTGTAATTGATTATGGAGATTATATAACTGAACTTTTCAATTATTCTAATGTACAGATCGGAATTGCTAAAGATGAAGAGGATTGTTTTAAACTGCCTGAATCTTCACATGATTTCGGTAAAAAAATTGCTGCATATTATTTTTGGATCTTCCCAAATATGATGTTTAATTTTTATCCATGGGGGTTGTCAATAAATATAGTAACACCGCTTTCAATAGATCGCACAAAAATTTCTTTTTTCTCTTATGTATGGAAAGATGAAAAATTAAATACCGGCGCAGGTGCATCACTTCACAAAGTAGAACTTGAAGATGAAGAAGTTGTCCAAAATGTACAAAAAGGTATGCTCTCCAGGTTTTACACTCATGGAAGATATTCCGTAACACGGGAACAGGGCACTCATCATTTTCATCGTTTATTAGCAGATTTTATGAAATAGATAATCCTAATTCCGAGGGCTAAGTTATACATCATGCTCTTTCAATAATTCATCTGTATTAAAATATTGCGTGAACATATCTATAGAGCCATCCGGCTTCTTAGGCCATTGATTTTGCGGCTTGTCCCAATATAGCTCAACACCATTTTCATCAGGATCATTTAAATACAATGCTTCCGAAACACCGTGATCAGCTACACCCGTTAAAGGATAATTGGCATCCAATAAACGTTTGTAAGCAACAGCAAGATCTTTTCTCGAAGGATAAACAATTGCCATGTGAAACAAGCCCGCAGCCCGCAAAGGTGCAGGAGGTGCATTTTTACTATACCATGTATTTAAACCAATATGATGATGATAGCCACCCGCTGAAATAAAGGCAGCTTCATTACCGGAAGTAGTGATTAAATTAAACCCGAGAATACCACAATAAAATGCAAGCGCTCTTTCGATATCTGCGACTTTTAAATGAACGTGCCCTATCCTTGTTTGTTCAGGAATTATATATTTATCTTCCATGATATAATTTTGAATAAATTTAAAATTTAATAATTGAGGGCAAAAAAAATTCATCCCGGGAGATGAATTTTAATACGTTTTATTTATTCAATGTTTACTTAACAGGCTTGTAATATTTCAATGCCTCATCCATATAACCTTGTAATTTATTTATTCTATCCTGATCAGCCGGGTGACTGCTTAAAAAAACAGGGGGCTTATC
>JBDSAQ010000105.1:0-4496 GCA_039922095.1 Ginsengibacter sp.
CATCTTTTAAATCAAAGCGCATTTGATAGCCAAAAACACTTCTTGTGCCCGTACCGGTGCGGTCATTCTTATCAATGCCATTTTGTAAAATGTGCTGAAGCAATTGTAAGTATTGTTGCATGGGCGCAAGTTAATTAGTCTGAACCATGATTAATGGGATTTGAAAGATTTTGATGAAAATTGTTTAATCAATTTTCCTAACAGTCTTTAAGAATTAATGATATTTTTTGAATAGGATACTAAGTAGCATTAAGATTCTATTTTGAATGGCTGGCGTAAAATTTGAACACAAAATAGCTATGCTCCATAAAAGTTCCGTGTTTTTATTATACCTGTTATTTTCAATATTTTTTTTGGGATGTTCATCACCGGGGTCAAAATTATTTGGTAAGAAAACGCCACATGAGCAATATGAAAAAAAGATAAAAGATGCCGGCTTGCAGGAAACAGCTTTAGGAGATGCCTGGTTTAAAGCTGCAGCCATTACACTTAGCAATCCTTTGGATATTTATTTACCTTATAGTGAAAGCGGGTATTTTGCAAATGATAGGGCAAATGCTGTGGGATTGCGTTTTAGCGCCAAAAGAGGACAAAAATTAAAGATCGCCCTAACAAAAAAACCTGTTCAGGATTTTGATATGTATGTAGATCTATGGCAGCCATCCCCTCCCGGTGAAAGTAAACATCCCAAATTATTACTGGCTGCTGATACAGTAAACTTGTTATTGGAATATACAGTAAAAGAAGACACTGTTTTTATTGTACGAATTCAGCCCGAGTTGTTGAAAGAAGGAGAATATACATTAACAATTACCGCCGGGCCATCGCTTGCATTCCCAATTTCTCCAAAAGTGAAAAGTAACATTGGAAGTTTTTTTGGTGTTGGCCGGGATAATGGCGAGCGAAAGCATGAAGGGATAGATATTTTTGCTCCTTTCCGATCGCCTGCAGTAGCGGCGGCAAAAGGAGTTGTAACAAGAGTAAATGAAAATGTTCTCGGTGGTAAAGTGATTTTTATGAGACCTGAGAAAGCTGACTATAATTTATATTATGCACATCTTGATTCGCAATTAGTATCAGAAGGCCAACATGTGAACACAGGTGATGTATTAGGCTTAACCGGTAATACAGGCAATGCAAAATTTACTGCCTCACATTTACATTTTGGTATTTATACTTTTACCGGCGCTATTGATCCATTAAATTTTGTAAAAGCTGCTGATAAAGAACCGGCAAAATTAAATGTTGCCTTAACCAATTTAAATGGGTGGATGAGAAGTAAAAAAAATACACGTTTGTATTTAAGCGGATCAGGCAGTATTAATAATTCTCTTTCTCTTAATGAAAATACATTGATACTGCCGGAGGCAGGAACCGGCAATTTATACCGTGTTATCTTGCCTGACGGAAAAAGGGGATTTATAGCAGCCTCGTCCATTACTTCAGCAATGAAACCTATTAAAAAATTGACTATTAAAAAATACAGCCAGTGTTTTCAATTCCTGATACAGCAGGCTTGCAAAAAAAGCAATTGGTGGTTGGTGAAAAGATAAATGTGCTGGCTGCTTTTAATGACTTTTATTTTATAAGTGAGGGCAGTAATAATGAAGAAGGATGGATACATAAATAGTTTCTTTAAGCCTTCACCTTAAACCCCCGTTCGTTCCTAAGAACCGTTCAAACTTAAACTATCTTATCTTTGTTGATTAATTTTTTACATGAGCCGGAAAGGAAAAGTTTTAATGGCGATGAGTGGCGGTATTGATAGTACTGTTGCCGCACTAATGTTACATAAGCAAGGCTATGATGTGATCGGGATTACTATGAAAACCTGGGATTATGCAACCAGCGGTGGAAGTTCAAAAAAAGAAACCGGGTGCTGTAATCTTGATAGCTTTAACGATGCAAGAGCCGCAGCGGTTCAGCACGGATTTCCGCATTTTATTTTAGACATAAGAGAAGAGTTCGGCAATTTCGTTATTGATAATTTTGTGGATGAATACATTGCAGGCCGCACACCTAACCCTTGTGTAATGTGCAATACGCATATTAAGTGGAGAGCCTTATTAAAAAGAGCTGATGCTTTGGGTTGTGATTTTATTGCAACAGGCCACTATGCACAATTGCATCAACATAATAACGGAAGATATTTTATAAGAAAAGGGATTGATGAAACCAAAGATCAAAGCTATGTGCTGTGGGGTTTACAGCAAGACTTGCTAAGAAGAACTTTATTGCCTTTGGGAACTTATCGCAAAAGCGAAATAAGGCAAATGGCTAATGATTTTGGCTACCCTGAACTTGCAAAAAAAAGTGAGAGCTACGAGATTTGCTTTGTACCTGACAACGATTACCGCGGATTTTTAAAACGTAATGTTGAGGGCCTGGAACAAAGAGTGAATGGGGGTTATTTTGTAGATAGATCAGGAAAAATTTTAGGGAATCACAAAGGATATCCTTTTTATACTGTCGGGCAAAGAAAGGGCCTGGATATTGCATTGGGTAAACCTGCATTTGTTACTGAAATAATTCCCGAAATAAATACCATTGTATTAGGAGAAGAAGATGATCTTAATAAGAACGAAATGAATGTGGCAGGTATCAACTGGATAAAATATGATGGTATCACTAATGGAATCGAAGTGACAACAAAAATCCGCTATAAAGATAAAGGAGCCTTAAGCAATCTTTTTACATACCAAAATGGCGTAAATGTTCGTTTTTATGAAGATGTAAAAGGAATTGCCCCTGGGCAAAGCGCAGTTTTTTATGAAGGTGAAGATGTGATCGGCGGCGGTATTATACAAAGAAATTAGTATTTCTTACCACTATACAGGCAGCCTTTTATACCATAGGCAAGTCTGTTTAAAATGTAATTAACCGGCATGGTAAAAACGATTTCTCTTATTCTGATTTTATACATAGCACTCATATTGGTCTCCTGCAAAAAGAAAAATGACTCTTTTACCTCTTCTCCTGTGTCTGAATACTATCCGCTGCAAACAGGCAAATACATTACCTACCAATTAGATTCAACAGTTTTTTTAGCTTTTGGAGTAAGAGACACTGTGATCAAATACCAGGTACAGGATAGAGTAGATGCACAAATAACGGATAATAACGGAAAGCCTTCTTTTAGAATTATAAGATTTATCAGAAAAAATATAACCCAGCCATGGTTACCTGACGGCAATACTTTTATGGTTGTTCCGCGTGAAAATTCAATAGAATTTATTGAAAACAATTTGAGATACATAAAGCTCGTGCTTCCAGTTACAGAAGGTTTTACCTGGAAAGGAAATTCATATATTGATGCCAGCTCAATAAACTCCGAGGTAAGGTACCTGGATGATTGGGATTATATGTATGATAGTTTGAACGTGTCTTTAAAATTGGGAAATATTGTTATTGACAGCACTGTTAGGGTTGCGCAAAGAGATGAATTTTTAGGGCAAGACCCACGAATAGCAGGTACCCAATATGCTGAAAAAAATTATGGGGTAGAAAAATATGCAAAAGGTATTGGCCTTGTTTACAAAGAATTTATCCATTGGGAATACCAGGGTGCTCACCCGCCTGTAAACGCCAGCTACACTGGTTATGGTGTAAAGCTGACTATGATAGATCATAATTAATGGATACTTATGTGGCATTTTGGTTTGCTGGTTCAATAATATGTTTGTAATTCTCTAAGTACATCTTATGAAAAAATTCCTGGTGTTACAGTTTATAATAGCAATCAGTTTTCACACCTCTTCTACAGCTCAGTTTTCAAAATATATAATACGGTTTAAAGATAAAAGCGGAACCCCATTCTCAATTTCTAATCCTTCACAATATCTTTCACCAAAGTCTCTGGAAAGAAGAAGAAGGCAAAATATTTCTATTGACGAAACCGACTTGCCTGTTACAGCCTCATACATTGATAGTATACGTTTAGCTGGTAACGTTACTATTCTAAATAAATCAAAATGGCTTAACCAGGTTTGTATACAAACTACTGACAATGCAGCCTTGTCGAAAATAAACAGTTTACCATTTGTGTTAAGCTCACAGGCGTTAAGGAGACCTGCACTTAGCATTAAGGCCGAAAAATTTACTGAGTATTACAGTGCAACTTCTCAATCTCAAACTTTACAAACTGCTTCTGATTATTATACTTACGGTTCTTCATATTCACAAATACATATTCATGAAGGTGAATTTTTACACAACAAAGGTTTTAGAGGAGAAGGAATGTTGATGGCAATTATGGATGCCGGCTTTTATCATTATACAACTATTACAGCATTTGATAGTGTACGAAATAATAACCAGGTTGCAGAAACGTATGACTTTGTAAATAATGAAGTAAGTGTTGCTGAAGATGATGCTCACGGCATGTATTGCTTTTCAATAATTGCCGCAAACTGGCCGGGGCAGTTAACAGGCAGTTGTCCTAAAGCTACATATTATTTATATCGCACAGAAGATGCTGCAACTGAATTTCCGATAGA
>JBDSAQ010000106.1:0-15972 GCA_039922095.1 Ginsengibacter sp.
ATTTATCTGAATGCAGCTTCTTACATCTCCCCAAATATTGAAACCAGAAGTATTTTGATCAATGTAGCTAAAATTTCCTTTACCATCTCCGGCGAGTAAGTTGCCGTAGTTAGCATCAAATTTACCAAGCCTGATTTTTGTATGACTATTATTTCCGCAAAGCAACAAGTCGGTTTTGCCATCCTTGTTAAAATCTATTTGATTAATAGTGTACACAGGTGAGTATTGGGCCTCTTTGGGTAATTCCGCAATTTTAAATTTTCCTGTTTGGCTACTTATAAAACATGTTGTACCCATATGATCAGCAATAAGCTGACCGGCACTTTTTAATTCATCATGCAGAAAAAGGTCTTTCAAGGTCACATCGGCATAACTCTTAAAAGTAGAAAATCTTTTACGCATAAAGGGGAGCTGAGTAACTAATTCATCCCGGGTAATGTAAGGATAATTTTTATGCTGAATGTAAAAGCTAAATATTGGATCCACTGAACCATTATTATCAAAGTCGCTGTAATACATTTCTATTGGCTCTTCTTGCGAGGCCGTAAATTGTGTATTCAAGCCCATATTCCCAATAATAAGATCAGGCCTGTTATCTGAATTGAAATCCCCAACAGCTATTGTGTTCCACCATCCTGAATAAGCCTTATCAAAATATTGTGCAGTACTATTTACCAGCTTGTTATTTTGCTGCCGAAAAACAGTTACAGGCATCCACTCGCCAACTATTACCAGTTCATTTCTTTTATCTAGATCAAGGTCAATCCAGGCAGCATCTGTTATCATACCCGGCTTAGTGAGTTCAGGACAGATCTTTTCAGTTTGATCTGAAAAATTTCCTTTACCGTCATTGATAAGAATATAACTATGGGGAGTCTCCGGATAACGACCCGGAACCACCCTTCCTCCAACAAAAATATCAGGTGATCCATCATTGTTAATGTCCTGGATTCTTACACAAGATTTGCTACCAAGAACTTTTGGTAGCCCCTTACTTTTAATGAAATTATTGTAACCATCATTTATATAAAGCCTGTCTTGCAGCAAAAGATCAGAGTCATTAAGGTTATGATAACCGCCGCTTGCAATATAAATATCAGGATAGCTATCAGCGTTAGCATCAAATACTGCTATATCTGCATCCTGGTATTCTTTATCTTCTTCAAAAGCAGGAATTTTTTTTATTACAAAAGTTCCGTTTTTCTGTTGTATAAAAAGATTGGTAGCCTTGCCCTTTACTCCGCCAATTAGTATATCGTCAAGGGCATCATTGTTCAAATCATATTTTCTAATACAGGGCCCATGATATGAGAATTGACTTATGAGAAGCGGCTGCCTGTTAAAGTCATTAATGCTTGTATCAACAGAACTCTTATAATTTATACCGGGTTGAATTTCTGTAAACCATTTTATACCTGCCTTAAAAGGTGATACTTTATCAAGAGCATCTTTTTCAACAAGTGTTAAAAGTTGATTCGACTTGATGTTATAAAGCTTTTGAGCTTTTCCACTACTCCATATGATCACCAATGAGTCAGCTTTTTGTGAACTTCCTAAACCAAAATGAAGGTTCGCTGATACATTGGAAAGATAACCTCTTGCAGGATTTTGTTCCAACATCTGCATTTGCCCATTATGAAAAATTTTAAGCTTAGCACCCAACCCCTGAGTATTTCCGGCATTGCCGGTAAGGTGCACCTGAAGAAAATTATTCCCATTCAGTTTTTGTGATTCATTTCTGTAGATAAAAGCAGGTTGATTAATATTATTTACAACAAGGTCCAGGTCACCATCATTATCAAGATCGGCATAAAGCGCCCCATTACTGTTTGAAGGCTGATTTATGCCCCATTCCTGAGTTTTGTTTTGAAACGCTTCGCCATGTTTATTTTGAAAAAGATAATTAACAACATTCGACGACGGCATTTCTTTGATAATTTCCATTACATCTTCACGTTGCAATCTTCCTTTTTCCTGAACGTATTCATTCATATAATTTATAAAATCCAAATTGGTATAATCCCTATTATAACCATTTGTAACAAAAAGGTCTTTCCACCCATCATTATCATAATCTGCCAAAAGTGCGGCCCAGCTCCAATCAGTATTTGATATACCGGTTATCTGTCCTATTTCGCTAAAAGTACCATTGCCATTATTTAATTGCAACATGTTGCGCATATATTGATAATAAAATCCGCTACGAACATTCAAATCAAATTTGGAGTAGTTATCAGGTGCGAGCAAAAGCTTTTGCCGATGATTATCTTCAGGCAGCATATCAAGCGTAAAAATATCCTGCAATCCGTCATTGTTTATATCGGCAACATCATTTCCCATAGAGAATTGACTGCTATGCCCAATGCACTTTTCAAGCTCATTTGTAAAGGTTCCGTTTTTATTATTGATATATATGTAATCAGGCACGGCATAATCATTAGACAAGTAAAAATCAGGCCACCCATCTCCATTAAAATCAGAAATACCCAGGCCCAATCCATAACTAAGCTCAGAACCATTAATGCCTGCGCTGGTTGTTACATCTTGAAATTTTCCGTTAGTTTGTTTGTATAAACGAAGCCCTTTTTCGGGATTATCCTGTTTAAAAAGGTCGGCTGTACTTTCTTTATTAAGAATGGGTAAATTTTTAGGGTTATGATTTAGCAGCAGCATATCAAGATCACCATCTTTATCATAATCCAAAAAATAAGATTGATTGCTAAAAGCCGTACTGGCTAATCCATAAGTTTCTGCCTCCTCCTGAAACATTGGTGTTCCACGGCTATTATTACCCGTGTTTATAAAAAGCTGATTAGCCCTTTTTTCTGGTGGTAAGGCTCCTGAATAACACAAGTATATATCAAGTTTACCATCGCCATTAATATCCACTATGTTCACGCCGGTTTTCCATGGACCAGGCCTTCCACCTGCACCACATATAGATGTGATATCCTCAAATTGCATACTTCCCTTGTTAAGGTATAATTTATTATCTCCCATATTGGAAGTAAAATAAAGATCAATCAATCCATCGTTATTAAAATCCCCTGCAGCCACTCCGCCCCCATTGTAGAAGTACTCATAAATTAGTATGTTATTATTTAAACCTTCGGTAAGGGTGTTTTGAAAACTAACATTAGTTTCCTTAGAATTCAGCAATGTAAACAACTGGTTTACCTTTTCCTCCTTACGCTCATCATTTTGCGTATTGCAGCCAAAGAAAATGTATATCCATACAAGTGACAAGCAAAAAAATGTTCTGTTTAAATTCATTGGAATAGGTATAAAGTAAAAAAATCTATCCCAATACAGAGATAGATTTTTTTTACTTTAATTTATTTTCTAATTAAAATCCAGGATTATTAATGAGTTTCGCATTCCTGCTAATTTCATCTCTGCTAATAGCCCGGTAATACATTTTGTCATTCCATGTTCGTGTTTCATTTTCTGTATTATCTACAACATCATAAGTATAATCAAAAATAGATCTATCGTATCTATAAGGAACAGGAGCTGTTTTACCTGGCTTTAACGTCGCAGTTACTTTAATTGCCTTTATTCCACGACCGACCGTTTGCTGCGGAATCATCCATCTTCTGGCATCATGATACCGGTGTTCCTCATACACTAACTCTATTCTGCGCTCATTACGATAGCGGTCTTTAAGGGCAGCGCCGGATTCTGTAACTGCCGGCATGCCAGCCCTAAACCTTATTTTATTGAGCCAGTTTCGTGCTTCTACATCATCTCCTAATTCAATTGCTGCTTCTACATAATTTAACACCATTTCTGTATAACGAATAAATGGCCACGGAATCACCTGTGCGTTAGATTGATTATCAGCAAGGGCGGGGTTTGGATCAATAAACTTGCGGGTGTAATAATGTGTTCTACTGCCATTCCAGTTTTCAACGTCGGATTCACGGGTATCAAGGCCATTTTTTATTCCACTGGCTGTTTGATAATAGCCGGTTTGTATCTGGTTGGCCGGATCTTTATCCTTTACATCACCTGGTCTTGGCTTCCAATTAGATCCATCGTATAAAATTGTTGCATAAAAACGGGGGTCACGATTTGCATAAGGATCTGCTTTTTGTGCAGGATCATTCCAGTTGAATTTAGTTCCATCCATCATTTCATAATCATCTACCAACTGCTGGATCGGTGTGTTTCCTGCCCAATTATGGTAGCCGTTGGGGCCATTGTTAATACCATAATGAATAGGGCCTAATGGCCAGTTATCCTCAACCGTATAAAGTGCAGTGGCAGTCCGCTGAAGAATAAGCTCTTTAGCTGCATCTTTATCTCCTATAGCACTTTGGCCACCCATAGCAAGAGATATGTAATTGTTTTTGCCGTCTTCGGCGGAAGCTGGAGCCGAAAGGTCTAACTTATATCCCTGGCCTGCATCTATTACAGCTTTTGCTGCAGTTTTTGCTGCTTGCCACCTTGCCGCCCTATCGCCTGAAGGATAAGCAAGCAGATCTAATTTTGCATAGCCAGCCAGAGTACTTGACTTAGCTTTAACGGTTGGCCCATCATGTAAATCGCTTGCCGCATAAAGCAGTACCCGTGCTTTTAAAGCAAGTGCAGATAGCTTTGATGCCCGTCCGGGTGTTACAGGTTTTCCATTTAATAACTGGGCAGCTTTGTCCAAATCAGTTACAATGAAATTTACGCATTCCTGAAAAGTATTTCTTGCAATAGAATAATCTTCATTTAGCCCGTATGGCTTTTCAATAATTGGAACCCCGCCATAATACCTTAATAACTGATGATAATAATAAGCTCTGAGGAAATAAGCCTCTCCTAAAAGCCTGTCTTTTCGTGAATCATCATTAAATGTAGATGTAGGCAATTTGTCAATGGCAACGTTTGCCTTACGAATAGCAAGGTACATATTATCCCATCCATACGTAGGGCTTATCCAGGCAAGGTTTGAGGGAGATTCTGAACCTTGGGTAAAGGTGTTTATATTCCTGCCTGCATGTGTAAACATAGCTTCATCTGTATAGGCAGCAAGCCCCTGTTCTTCAAATCCGCCATATCCAAGGGGTGAATACACGCCGAATATGAAGGCTTGAGAAAGAGCTCCATCAGACCATGTTGCATCACTGGAAATTTGGTCCAGAGGTTTTGTATTCAAAAAATCCTTTTTACAGGAGATTATGAAAATTGCGCTTAGTATTGAAAACGCAATTAAGAATTTTATTTTTTTCATATTTAAATTTTAAAAAGTTAAGCTAAAGCCTGCGTTAATAACCCGGGACTGTGGATAATATACACCGCTTTGAACAGTTGCCTCCGGATCAAATACCTTGTTTTTGTCTATTGTGAATATATTCAATCCGTTTACAAAAAATTTCATGTTGCTGATGTTTATTTTATTCAAAATATTTGAAGGTAAATTATACGCTAACGAGATATTTTTTAAACGTATGTAATCTTTGCTGAATAAATAATACGTATTATTTCCAAAGTTACCACCAGTATAGTAAGTATCCCCACGACTTGCAAGCCTCGGATCTACGCTGCTCGGATTATCAATTGTCCAGCGATGATCATAAGAATATTTCAGGAAATTTCCGATATCGCCTGATTCAGTCTGTATGCGGATAGCTGCTCCTGTTGCCCCCTGGAAAAGTATGTTTAGTTCAAATCCCTTATAACGTAAGTCTATTGTGGCACCAAAGTTTAAAGTTGGAGTTATACTTTTATCCAGCCGTACACGATCATCTGCATTTATTTTATTATCACCATTTACGTCTTCAAATTTCATATCACCCGGTATAAGTTTCCCTGTTACCCCACTATAATCAATAGTATTTTTAGCAATCTCACCCTGATCTTTGAATACTCCTGCAGATTTATACACAAGATAACTTAAAATTGGTTTGCCTTCTTGTCTCTGGTAAGCCGGGGCCCCGGGTATTTCGTCCATAAACACTACCTTGTTTTTTGCATAACCCCCATTAATTCCTACTTTAAATTGTAGATCCCTACCTATTTTTGTGTTATATCCAAGGCTAAGTTCAAATCCTTTATTTTCAACTTTACCGGCATTTACAGGAGGTAATAAAGAGTTGATACCAGAAGAAGCAGGGGTAGATCCGGTTTTTTGTATTAATATCTGATCCCGTTTGTTAACAAAAAACTCAAGTATTAGATCAATCTTGTTATTAAATAAAGTTGCGTCCAACCCAAGGTTATAATTATTAGCTTTCTCCCATGTAAAGTTAGGATTCGCAAGCACCGTTTCATTTAAAGTAGTAGCCACGCCACTATTGATCGGGAAATTGCCAAAACCATAAGTAGAAAGATAGGCATACTCCTGTAATTCTCCATTATAAAAAACCTGATCATTTCCCATCTGACCATATGATGCTCTTAATTTTAGGGAATTAACAGCCTGTACGTTAAAGAAACTCTCTTTTGCTATATTCCATCCAACTAAAACTCCAGGGAAAAATCCAAATCTCTTTACTTCAGGAAATATATATGAGCCATCGTAACGCCATATAAACTCAGCTAGATATTTTTCCTTAAAATTATATTGAGCTCTGCCATAATAACCTAAGCGGGCTCTTTCATAGGCACTCCCATCTGTGTTTTGTTGCAGGGATCCTCCTGCAAAAAGTTGGTCTACAGCTGGAGATATATAATTTCTGCGGAAAGCGAGAAAACCTTCCCCTTTGAATGTTTCCTTTGTAACACCTGCCATTACCCCGATTGTATGGTTTGAACCTATTTTACGGTCATAACTAAGGATACCAGTAAGATTGGTATTTAATATTTGATCATAGGTTTGTGTTAACCTGGCATCAGTAAAGTTTGATCTTATTGCACCTACAAGCTTTGGTGTTACACCATCAGATTCCCGGGTAATTCTGTCCCATGAATAAAGCATCCACGGGGTTTGCCACCTTTTTGAACTTCCACTGTTCTTATCCACAGCGCCTGACAAGCTTAACTTTAAGCCACTTATCCAGGGATTGGTTATCTCTACTAAACCATTACTTTGTATATAATCACGTGGATTATCGGAATACCCTGTTGCATTAGTTGTGATTACATATGGATTTTGCCCGTTCTCTATATCAGGCCCTGGTTTTCCATTTGGCCAAACTTCAGGTTCAGTGGGACGTCCCCTCATCAACATACGAAATATAGATCCGGCACTTTCAGTAGGAAAACGCCTTTGCTCTCTTCGAACCATTATGCCAAAGCTGGTACTGACATATTCATTCACTTTGGCCGATAGATTTGTCCTAAAATTATATTGCTGAAACCTGGTGGCAGAATTGTGATAAATCGCATCCTGGTTTACATATCCAAGAGAAGTAAAGAACCTCAAATTTTCAGTACCTCCAGTAATAGAAAGATTATGCCTGCTTTGAGGAGTCCATTTTTTAAAAGCATCTCCAAACCAATCTGTATTTGGATATCCCCATGGATCACTTTGGTCAGCATACTTTTTTACCGCATCAGGGCTGTAATTGGCATTCAAAACAGCAATACCTGGTGTAGGCGATGCATACTTACCTGTCTGTTGAATAGCTGCCCATGCTGCTCCCCACTCACTAACCGGAATACTTTTATAAATGGGTAATTCATTCATAATTCTTGCATATTCAGATGCATTAGCCAACTTTGGTATCCGTGCAGGTTGGCTATATCCCTGGTTGAAATCATAAGTAATTTTTGGTTTACCAACTTGTCCCTTTTTTGTTGTTACCAGAATTGCGCCATTTGCTGCCCTAGCCCCATAGATGGCTGCAGATGCATCTTTTAGCACAGATATAGATTCAACATCCCCCGGATTTAAGCGGCCTAATCCTCCATCCCTGTCAGGTATTCCATCAATAACAATAAGTGGGCTACTGTTGCCAAGTGTGTTAGTGCCACGAATGGTAATAGTTGCACCATCAACACCCGGTTCACCACTTTGCTGAATTACAACAAGACCTGGCAAACGGCCAGCCAATGAATTCGATAAATCAACAGCAGGAGATTTGACAAGATTCTCACCTTTAACTGCGCTTACTGCACCTGTAACAGTCACTTTCTTTTGTGTACCATATCCCACCACTATTACTTCTTCCATTTTTGTATTATTTGACACAATAGTTACATCAAGTGAATTTCGCCCTTTTAAAGGAATTTCCTGTGAAACAAAGCCTATACTGGATACTACGAGTGATGCATTTGGGTTATCAACAGATAAGCTAAATGAACCATCGCCAGATGTTATCGTTCCGCTTTTCTTTCCCTTCTCAGTTACAGAAACCTGGGATACGCCCACCCCATCTTCATTGGCAATTTTACCTGAAACCTTTACCTGGGAAAATATGGTTGAAGTAATGCCAAAAAAGAAAAGCATGATAAGAATAAGTTGTTTTATAAACCATTGATGAAAATGGTTACGGTAAAGCAGTAAAAAAATTTGTTTTGGATTCATATTATTTAGTTATTGAGTTGAAAATAATTTTTATTTCCTCTTGGCCACAGCCTTAAGTTCGATATAATTGTAACATATATGCATAGGCGTAATTTTTATTGTAATAAATTAATTTACCGTTATAATATTTCTTTTTGAAGAATTTCTAAACAATGGGATTGGTTCAATAACAATACGTGAATGCCCATTTAGGGGCATGTGCCCTTGGTGAATAATTTCCAGTAATAATTTAATTGCTTTTTCTCCCATCAAAACTGTTTGCTGATCCATGGTTGAGAGACTTGGTGTAATGTGTTCTCCAAACATCTCACAGGCAAATCCAAATACGCCCATCTCTTCCGGTACTTTTATTCCTTTTTCTTTGCATTCTTTTATAACCCCCAAAGCAGTAAAATCTTCTACAGCAAATATTGCATCAGGCCTGTCATTTAACTTGAGGAAATACGATGTTGCTTCACGCCCTGATTCAACTGAAACATTTCCAGGAAAAATTAATTCATCAATTACGGAAAAACCATTTTTTTGTAGAGCAGCCTTATAGCCTTTTAAGCGATCATTAAAAATTTTTACATGCTGCTGTCCGGAGACATAAGCAATACGCTTATAGCCTTGCTGAATCAAATGTTCAGTTGCCATAAACGCTCCTTTAAAATCATCAATAACTACAGAGGGTATACCACAATCTGCGTTTGCCCTATCAAATAATACTAAGGGAATTCCACGATTCCTGGCACTGATATAATGTGAATAATCAACTGTTTCTTTTGCTACAGATGCCATAATCCCATCTACCTGTGCTGTCATAAAAGTTTCTAAT
Organism: Ginsengibacter sp.; assembly: GCA_039922095.1. Lineage (GTDB taxonomy): Bacteria > Bacteroidota > Bacteroidia > Chitinophagales > Chitinophagaceae > Ginsengibacter. The sequence continues at coordinate 9,276 of JBDSAQ010000106.1, forward strand.
CCTTTTATTTCAAACTCGGGTGATTCATTGGATTGATAAATTAAAATATTATACCCATGGGCATTTGCCACACTCTCAATTCCATGTACAATTGAACCAAAAAAATTAATTTCTATCTTTGGAATAATCACTCCAATTACAAAAGTTTTCCCGGAACGAAGGGATGATGCCAGCCTGTTTTTCTTATAATTAAGTTTTGTTGCGGTTAATTTTACAGCCTCTTTTGTTTCAATACTTATTGAAGGATGATTATTCATTGCCCTGGAAACCGTAGCAGGAGTAGTTTTTAGCGCTCTGGCTATATCACTGATTGTAGTATGAGCTAACTTTGGCAGCAAGTTGCGTAATCGTTTACGTAAATGTAGTTTTAAGAATTATACTGACCAAATTTTTTTAACAAAAATTTAAAAATAATTTATACTTAATAATAAGGGGCAATCATTGCATAAACTAGTACACCGGTTATTGCAACATATAACCAAAGAGGCCAGGTAACTCTTGCGAGTTTTTTATGCTTTTCGTATTCACCTGTTAAACCTCTGTAAGCTGTAAATAAAATAAATGGAAGAACCATTCCTGCTAAGGGTATGTGTGTTATTAAAATTAAATAATAAAAGATACGGGAAGATCCTGCTATATTTTTTTCATCTAAACTTAAAATACCATCATGATTAATATCTCCATATTTAGTTTCCGCTGTAAATAAGTGATGGCACACATATGACGCTAAAAATAATAATGAAAGAACAATTGCAACTATCATAAATCGCTTATGCAAAAGATAAAACCGCTTCTTTACTGCAATCAGTGCAGCTAGTAATATGATGGTAACTAAAGAATTTATTCCGGCATTTATTTTGGCGAACAGGTGCGGATCAAAACCCGGATTAATATTTAATTTATACCTTGATATTAATGCCACAACTATAAATACAATAACAGAAATGCCCCATATTAATAATTTTGCTCTATTATTTTTATATAATGGAGGAACAAGACCGTAGTCTAATTGTGATTTATAAATGTCAATTTTATCCATTAAAAAAAATGTATTATCCACGTTCAACTTCTGCCAAATAACTCTTTTAAAAATTCACTAAAGGTTTTCTTGCGGGCTTTTTCTAACATGAGCAATGGAATATCCCGGACCAGCTTTCTTTGCATTATGGAATCAAGACCATTATACCAGCCTCTTACTATTCTTTCTTTATCCAATAGAAAATAATTTTCTGTATGAATGAAAGCGGTATCTATATCAGCATCTGCTACGCTGGCTTTAAGCTCGTTAAATGCAAAATCGTATATTTCTTTTTTATCCCCTGTAACCAGCCACCACGATCCCGGGTCAACCTCAAATTTATCAGCAAATTTTTTTAATTGTGAAATTGAATCATGTTCAGGATCTACACTTATGGATAAAAACTGAACTATGCTATCGTTCTGTTTAAACGAGCTTTGTAACTTCTTCATAGCCCTGGCCATTTGCGGACATATTGCGGGACAACGTGTAAAAAAAAAATCTATAACCATGATCTTTCCTTTAAAATTATTCAATGAACCCTTTTCGCCTAACTGATTGGTAAAAGAAATGTTCTTTACTTTGTGCCAGATCGTGTCACTCATTATTCTCCCCTTTTTTTCTATAATAGCAACGCTATCATAAAAATACCTGGGAGGCATTTGTACTGCACGGTTACTGTAATATCTTACAAATAAATAGCTAACTACAGGTACAAGCGCTGCAATCATAATTGCAAATATTGCTCTTCTATTCATTTAAATAATTTCCTTAAAAAAAGCCATCACATATGCGATGGCTGATTGTTTTATTTAAATCACTGAATTAATTTATTGTATCAATCCTTTTTACCTTGCTCAAGGGCAGGAGGGTTTTCGTGCTTAACTTTTTCTATATTGGGTCTGCTACCTGCATCAGTATTTTTTAAATTTTTCCATGCATTACCATCCCACAAGAATGCAGCTATGAACCAAACAAATAAAAGCAGCGGTACAATTATCGTCATTATAAGATTTCTAACTTCATCTCCCAGATGCATGAATATTGAGACTATATAAAATGCTTTAGCCAGGGTTAAAATACAAACAAGACCTTTGAACATTAGCACAAGCGTATGGTTTGGGTCTGCACCTTTATGAATAGTATAAATCGTTAAGCCAATTCCAAGCTCGGCGAGGGTAATAAATAATAAAATCCAGAAAGTTTTCCATATCTTTTTTACGTGGGCATTATCATTGTGCTGAAGGTGAACAGCCTGAGCCGAAGAAACGTCTGACATAATAGTTTAGATTGATAATTTAAAACAATTCACTCTTTACATTAATACTAAATAAGATAAAAACATAAAAATACAAATACCCAAACAAGATCAACAAAATGCCAATAAAGCCCTGCCTTTTCAACCATCTCGTAGTGGCCACGTTCCTGAAAATGCCCGAGCCTTGTTTTTACAAGCATTACAGCATTAATAATTACTCCTGAGAAAACGTGAAACCCATGAAAGCCGGTGATACCGAAGAAATACCCTCCAAATGCAATAGGGCCCGGAGATGCAATTTCATGTCCATTATACTCTACCTCAGGGCCCCAGGGATTGTGACTTACTGTAGTGCCCCAATGTTGTATCGCACCATTTACCAATACTTCATGATCTCCTGTAATTAAATGTGTCCATTCCCATGCCTGGCAACCCAGAAATGCAAGGCCCCCCAAAATGGTGAATACAAGCCATTTTTCAACTCCCTTTTTATTCATATGATGGCCATCGTGCACAGCCAGTACCATAGTAACAGAACTGAGTATTAAAATAAATGTCATAAGACTTACAAAAGCCAATGGAAGATTTGCATGACCTGTAAATGGAAAAGCATTAAATACATGATTTGGATCAGCCCAAACATTTTGGCTAAACCTGATTGTGCCGTATGAAATTAAAAAAGCGCCGAAAGTAAAGGCATCGCTCATTAAAAAATACCACATCATTAGCTTGCCATAGCTAACATTAAAAGGGCTTTTACCACCGCTCCATAATTTTGTTGTTGGTTGTTCTACCGCAGCTGTTGCCATTTTTATTGACACTTTAAAAGTTAGACAAAAATAAAGTTTAAACCTTGTTTAAAGAATTTAATTCCTCTTTCCTAAAGAGGTTAAATGCCTTCTCCCCCTCAGTGACGAGGGCTATCTTATCAGCACTAAAAAAAATTAATAAATATATCCATAAAAAATCCACAAAATACCAGTAAGTGCTCATTAAATCTATTTGCACTGTACTGTACAATTTTCTTCTGCTGCTAAATGACCTTACTAATATTACCGATAATGCTATCACACCGGCCACAACATGTAAAGCATGAAGTCCCACAATTATATACAGAAAAGAAAATGAAACATTTCTTGTAAGAGTAATGCCACTATTCCATAAATTTATAAACCCAATTGTTTGCATAATAACAAACAAAATACCTAAGCCGGTTGTAACGGTAAGCCATTGCCTGTATCTTGCCATTTCTCCCTGCTTAAAATAATTACGGCTAACCATTATAGTAAGGCTGCTTAAAATTATAAGCAATGTTGAGTACCAAAACAGTATTGGTAAATCAAAACTTATCCAGTTAGCAAGGTTGCGTTTTACTATATAAGCACTGGTGAGCCCCGCAAACATCATAATAATACTTGCAATACCCACCCATAAAGTAAACTTGTGAGGATGTATTCTTTTTCGTTGATCATTCATCACCATACTCATAGTTAATATCTTCTGATTTTATATTCTTACCTTATCAAACAACATTGCGAGAAATACTATCATAAGATAAAAATAGGAACTAAACATTACTCTTCTTGCTGATGGAATATCCATTTTTATAAAAAGCTTCAGACATACAAATACCATATAAATATTGCAAAGCAATATGATCCACAGAGATGTTATGCCGCTGAGCTTAAAATAATATGGCAACATTCCAACCGGGATCATTAACATTGAATACATTACTGTTTGTAAGGCTGTGAATTTCGTTGGTCCCTTATCACTTGGCAATAATTTAAATCCTGCATGTGAATAATCTTTATGAGCCACCCATGCAATTGCCCAAAAATGGGGAAATTGCCATAAGAATTGAATTGCAAATAAAATCCATCCACCTACGGTGAATTCATTAGTGGCAGCAACCCAGCCAATTAAACAAGGAAGAGCACCTGGAAAAGCGCCTACCAGCACTGCTATAGAATTTACTTTTTTTAAAGGTGTATAAATAAAGGCATATAAAAAGAGACTAAGTAATCCAATTAACGCACTTGATAAATTAAACCATTGCCACATGATAATTACTCCGGCAAACCCCGTGATAGCAGCAAAAGCAAATGCTTCGTTTTCATTCATTCTGCCAGAGGCTACTGGCCTGTTAGCAGTACGTTTCATTAAAACATCTGTATCTTTTTCAACTGCCTGGTTAATTGCATTTGCAGAACCTGTAATAAGCATACCGCCAATAAACAATATTAATACTGCAGAGAGATCAAATCTTACGTTTGGGGCCAGCAGGTAGCAGACTATGCAACTGAAAACCACCATAAAGCTTAATGTAAATTTTATGAGTTGAAAATAATCTTTAACCTTACTTGCAAGCAAATAAGAAAAGGAATTATTTATAACACTATTTTGTTTATACATTAATGAAACTGATATTTTAAAAATGCCCCGACTACATCAGGGCATTATTTTATTTAGTTTTTCGAAAATAATAAGAGCCCTGTTAATGAGCGCTTTCATGCTCACCTACCGGTTCAATCTGTGAAATAAATTCACGACCGTCTTTACCATAATCATATGCCCAGCGATGTACTTCCGGAATTTCGCCCACCCAGTTTCCATGTCCTGGACGAATAGGTGTTGTCCATTCCAACGTAGATCCACCCCAGGGATTTTGAGTGGTTACTTTTCTTCCTTTAAAAATTGAATAAAAGAAATTAAATACAAATAAAAGCTGGGCGGCAAACACAATAATTGATACAAAACTTATAAACTGATTAAGTCCATCAAACATCTTAAAAGACTCCCAGCTGCTAAAATCATAGTAATGGCGTGGCATACCTGCTAATCCTTCATAATGCATGGGCCAGAATATTAAATACGAGCCTATGAATGTAACCCAGAAATGTATGTACCCTAATGTATTATTTAAAAATCTTCCATACATTTTCGGAAACCAATGATAGATTCCGGCAAACATGCCAAACATGCCTGCAACCCCCATTACTATATGAAAGTGTGCAACAATAAAATAAGTATCGTGCAAATGAATATCTAAAGCAGAATTCCCTAAGAATATACCCGTTAATCCGCCCGAAATAAATAAACTTACAAATCCTATAGCATAAAGCATGGCCGTTGTAAATCTTATATTTCCACGCCACAAAGTAGTAAGCCAGTTAAATACTTTAATGGCAGAAGGTACTGCTATTAATAACGTAAGTAAAACAAAGAATGAGCCGAGGAAAGGGTTTAAGCCTGTTACAAACATGTGATGAGCCCAAACTAAAAATGCTAATAGAGTAATCGCAAATAAAGAACCTACCATAGCCATGTATCCAAAAATAGGCTTACGGGAATTTATAGACATAACTTCTGAAGAAATTCCCATTGCCGGCAGAATAATAATATACACTTCCGGATGTCCTAAAAACCAAAAAAGGTGTTGAAATAAAATGGGGCTTCCACCTTCATTAGGCAATATTTTACCATTAATGAATATATCACTAAGAAAAAAACTGGTTCCAAGGTTTCTATCGAATAATAATAAAATGGCTCCGGATAATAATACCGGGAAAGAAAGTACCCCCAGGACAGCAGTAAAAAATAATGCCCACATGGTTAATGGCATTCTTGTCATGCTCATTCCCTTGGTGCGCATGTTAAGAATAGTAGTGATATAATTTAACCCGCCTAATAAAGATGAAATTACAAACAGTGCCATTGAAGTAAGCCAAAGATCCATTCCTATTTTTGACCCTTCAGATGCCTCTCCCAGGGCGCTTAATGGCGGATAGACTGTCCAGCCCCCGCTTGCCGGCCCAGTTTGAACGAACAGGGACACCATCATTACAATAGAAGCAGAAAAGAAAAACCAGTATGATAACATATTTAAAAAAGGAGATGCCATGTCTCTTGCTCCAACCTGAAGCGGTATCAGGAAATTTGCAAACGTTCCACTAAGTCCTGCTGTTAATACAAAAAAAACCAGAATAGTTCCATGCATGGTAACTAAGGAATAATAAAATTCAGGATCAAGCTTTCCGCCCTTTGCCCAGTGTCCTAAAAAATCTTCAAGCCAGGGGAAAGTTGATTCAGGGTAACCTAATTGTAAGCGGAAAATAACTGAAAATAAACCACCTATTATTGCCCAGGTCATTCCTGTAATAAGAAATTGTTTGGAGATCATTTTATGATCCTGGCTAAAAACATATTTCGTAATAAAGCTTTCATGATGATGTGCGTGTGCTGTATGGCCCGCCTCATGGGAGGAGGTGGCATGTTCATGTAAGACTATTTCGTTGCTCATTGTTAACTATTTTTTGCAGTTAATCCAGCTAATTAATAATTATTTTTTCAAATCCACTTTAGCAATTGGCTTTGTGCCTGAAGTATCTGCATTATTTACCGGTGAAGTATTTGCCGGT
>JBDSAQ010000107.1:0-8882 GCA_039922095.1 Ginsengibacter sp.
TCGCCATAACTATCCACATACTGTTGCTGCCTTATAATAGTTTCATATCCTCCACGGCCACCATTCTGCCAGTCGTGATTTCCCGGGATCATATATACTTTAGCATCGGTGCCCCTGGCTATTATAATTTGCGAATCAAGCGCCGCTTTCTTTGTTGCATAATTTGGCGTTGCATCATCAGGTAACCCTGTTTGATATAAATTATCTCCCAGAAAAACAATAGTTGTTTTATTATTAAAAGGAACTGTATTTCTCGCCCCTGAAAGAACCGGTGTATGCCCTTTTATCAACTGGCCCGCATCTCCTATCAATACAATTGTTGCCTGTAAACTATCCTGGGCTATGGAATTAAGGTAACAGGAAAACAATACAACCACTAAGCAAAATAACTTCATTAAGTTTTTTAATTTCTTTTTAAAATTAAAAGATTAGCAGATCCTGTTTCGTTAAATTCATTAGAGATTATCATATCTCCGTTAGGGGTAAATGTTATGCCTTCAGGCTGCTTATATATTTTTTCATCTAAGGAAAATACATTTTTAAAATTGCCATCCCTGTCTGTTACCACTAATAATTTATTTACTGAGCAAAGTATATATAACTCATTTGTTACCGGATTAATAGCAGCAGCAGATGGCTTTAAATGTATTTTTTGCTCTCCCAATTGTTCATCAATGGGTAATACATTAATAGTAAGGATTGAAGGGGTGAAAATTTGAGTTGAGGGATTATATCCAAATGCTGATACAGCTTTTTTCTTATCCTCCTCACATTGCTTGCAAATGAGAACAAAGCCTTTCTTATCGTCATAATACAATGTTTCAAATTCGTTGGCTTTTTTATCTGAATCAGGAAAAACAACTTTGGTGCTATTAATAGCATTGCCATTAAATGTAAGCTGCTCAATATCGCCATTACTTACAAGCACATAAAAAGTACTGTCATACAATGCCAGATCTTCAAAGTCACGCTTTTTATCAAAGCGCCAGCTTTCCACCTTATTGTTGCGATGTAAATAGATCTTATATAAAATTCCATCCTCATCTACAATTGAAAAAAGGCTTGTATCCTTTGCGTAAAATAAAATGCCTGAAATTTCATTTAGCTCAGCCGGCAGATTCAATACAGTTGGATTATTAAGATCATATTCTTTGGAAGATGCTGCATTATTTAATTTTGGCGGCTGGCTATTTTCTTCTTTTTTATTTTCTTTTTTCGTACTAACTGATCCACAACCTGTATACAAGTGAATTTTTGCAAGCATAAGAAGAAAAACAAATAAATATCTGCAACGCATATATAAATATAGGATGATTTTACCCTTGTGTCAAAACCTATACCATTATAACAGATTATTGAAATATAAATGGTCTACACTGCTCTGCTATATAAAGCAACTTCGGATTAGAAAGATTAACGGTGGAAGTTTGCATTAAATGATCATTGGATTTTAATAAGAAATAGGAAATGAAATTATAACTATTCAAAATAAATTTTAATAGTTTGGTAAAGAAGCCGGTTTTGTAAATACTGACTTTGTGCAGTTAATTTTTCTGAGTAACCCTGTAATCCGAACAGGCCTGCAGCATTTCCTTTATTAATAGCAATTTCCAAATATCCTGCTGCATTAAACAAAGCCAGCTTTTCACTTTCCTGAACATCTGCGTAGGTTTCACTTATCTTATCAATTACTTCATCTCTTTTAAAAACAATTTTAAAATTTCTTCCCCGGCGGTGTTCTTCAAATTCTTCTTTTGTTATGTTGATAATAACATTTTCAAAATTATCAATAAAGATTATTTGGCCTTCCATCCGGCTGTTATCAAATAATGGACGTAAATGATTTTTTACCTGGATTGAAATATTTCTATCACCAATTTCTGATAATGATTTTCCTGAAAGAATATCTTTAAAAGCATGGGCAAACACCGATGCATAGTGCAGGGTATTTTTTGGTGTGGATGTGCTCAAAGGCAGCGCTGCATACTCAGATGGAAGCTCTTCCAGTATCATTGTAATTAAACCATTATCAGCACAGCCAATGAATTGGTTGTTATGTTTTATAAGCAATAAATGTTCGTGCCTGTTATCAAATAAATTTACGAGCACTATGTGGAAAGTGTGCTCCGGAAAATTTTTTATTGCATTTCTGCAAACGTAAGCTGCCTGCGGATAGTTAAATGGTGTAAGGCTATGAGTAATATCTGTAATGTTGAAGTTTGGATTAACCTGCAATAGTTGTCCCTTTATAGCACCTACTAAAAAATCCTGCTGACCAATATCAGATGTAAGTGTAATGAGAGGCATTAATAGTTGATATTTTAAATGCTATAAGGGAATATAAACCACAATCATGCCTGTAAAATAAACAGCAAAGAAACTATTTTATAAGCTCATCATTTTTAAAAAAATATTTTCTTACAAGCTTATCCGCCCATGCCGGAAAAAATTTGTTTACAAATATTGTTTGCCTGCCTGTAAAGGTTAATACCAAAGTACGTTTTCTCTTTTCAATAGCTTTAATAATATGGCGGGCACATTCTTCAGCGCTCATTAATTTTTTTTCATCAAGTGGCGATTCACCCTGTGGTTTTGCATTTTTATCAAGCGCTGCATTTCGTATATTGGAAGATGTAAAACCCGGGCATACCCACATTACATGCACACCCTTATTCATTACTTCGGTCCGCAAAGCTTCAAGCCATCCGTTAACTGCATGCTTACTTGCACTGTAACCGCTTCTGCCTGGCAAACCACGGTATCCTGCTACTGATGAAACACCCACTATTACACCTCTCTGTTTTATTATTGAAGGCAGTGCAAACTTAGTACAGTACACAGTGCCCCAAAAATTAATATCCATAACCTTTTTTAAGGTAGAGAGATCAGTATCAGTAACCAGGGCTCTCATAGAAATACCGGCATTATTTATCAAAATATCAATGTCTCCGAAAGTATTTATAGTTGATTCAATAAAATTTTTACAATCGTTTTCATTGCTGACATCACCTACAACCGTGTGCAAGAAATTACCAGGATGTAGTGTTTGGAGATGATACAATTTGTCCGCATTTCTACCGCAGGTAGCAATTTTTGCGCCTTGCATTATCAATTCATTTATAAGCGCTTTCCCAATGCCTTCGCTACCACCTGTAATAGCCACTACTTTATCCTTAAACATTTTATCTATTTAAAAAATTCAACAAAAATAAAAGAATGATTATAGTAAACAGAATCATTTGTTTTCCCGAATAAAAGTGAATGCTTTATCTCTTTAATTAATTTGTTTCGGAGCGTTTTTACCTTATTTTTGCACACTTAAAAAAAAGAAGAAATAAAACGATTTGGTAGCTCAGTTGGTAGAGCAATACACTTTTAATGTATGGGTCCTGGGTTCGAGTCCCAGCCAGATCACTGATGATGAAGGCCGCTCTTGGAGCGGCTTTCATATGCCAACCTGTTGGTATTATCGAACCATTAGCGCCAAATAGATTAAACTGACCGAATGCAAAAGGTAGTGAAAAGTGGTTATTTTTAGCGGGTAGAAATTTCAAATAGGCAGTTAAGCTGATTGCAAAAAACTCTATCCCTATCGGAAACACCTACACCGGGGGCACCAATAAATTGAATCCCCACCATCCTCATCGGTAAAGACCGCCAACTATCGTGGTTTTTTGAATTTTCGATCAACATCCTAAGACCATAAACACATGGAAGTGGACTGCAGTTTACGGTATATTCGCTTGTTTTAAATAGTGGATAATTTGGGCTTTATCAAGGATTCTTTGTCGGATCAGCCCTTCTCCTGTGCAACAGTAAGCCTTTTCTGATAATCCGATGAATAGCATAGCCTCCAATAACTCAATGAATTCTCTTCACCTTATACTCACTGGGTGGTATCCCCATTACTTTAGTAAACATTCTTGAGAAGTAATAGGGATCGCTGATGCCAAGCTCTAACGAAATTTCCTTCATCCTTAAATTAGTGAATAATAAATATTGACAGGCTTTTTGAACCTTAAGATGGTTGAAGTATTCAATTGGCGAAAAACCTGTTTTCTTTTTAAAAAGATAGGAGAAATGTGATGCCGATAAATTAACAAACCCTGCTATCTCTTCCAATGTAAGTGTTTGATCAATTCTTGTGCTTAAAAAATCAATAGCTCTGTCAATTTCATCTTTGCCATTCAGCTTTTCGTTGGGAATATATTTATTGTTATAGATAATTGAAGTTAAAAAATGCCAGAGGCACATGTTGGAATACATAAGGTTATCGGTTGAATACCCTCTTTCCATTTGGTTATACATCTCATTAAAAAGTTGAATGCTGTTTTCACTATATTGGATAAAACCTTTATAGCCGCCCGTTTGTTTTTGCACAAGGTTAATAATGGCATTAGAAATATTCCCTTTAAAATGGATCCAATAAATAGTCCAGGGGCTACTTTCATTTGCTGAATAAGTATGCGGAATTTTTGCAGGGATAATAAAGAAATCTCCAGGGTTAATATCGAAATTATTTTTGCTGATCTTTAAGCTGCCACTTCCTTCAAAGCAATAAATAAGTATGTGCTGGTCTGCTCCTGCAATTCGTTCAAGGTAATGAAATTTTGCTTTGGGATAGTAGCCGATATCGGTGATATACAGGGCACTCATTATTTCATTTTTTGTACATTGCTTTGTAAGTATTTTTCTTGGAATGATGATAGCCTTCTGTCCGTCAAAGCCTTCTTTTTTTCTTACCTTTTCCTCCTTCATAAATTTTAATAATAATTTTATTGGAATAAAATCAGATAAATATCCATCAAAACCAGAACTTATTCCATCTTTATTTTTTAAACTCAATCTATTTTGTCGTTCATTAAGCGATTCTTATTTTGTGCTATATAATGAATTTTGTAAAAGCCTGGAAAGAAGATATTATCATACCAACATATGGTATTGGCAAGCCTGAAAAAAATCCGATGTTCCTGGAAAAACGAATTTACCAGGGAAGCAGTGGTGTTGTATATCCCTATCCTGTCATAGAAAAAATTTACGAAGAGAAAAGCGATAAAATTTATCATGCTGTTTTTTTAGAAAACCAGTACCTCAAAATAATGATTTTGCCAGAGCTTGGCGGGCGGATTCAAATGGCTTATGACAAAATAAAGCAGCGGCATTTTATTTATTATAACCAGGTTATTAAGCCTGCTCTTGTGGGCTTAACAGGGCCGTGGATTTCGGGAGGCATTGAATTCAACTGGCCTCAGCATCACCGCCCTTCTACGTTTCAGCCGGTTGACTATACTATAAAAGATAATGAAGATGGAAGTAAAACTGTTTGGGTAAATGAAGTTGAAAGAATGTTTAGAACAAAAGGAATGGCTGGGTTTACGCTTTACCCTGACAAGGCTTATCTGGAAATTAAAGGCAAGCTATACAACAGAACACCTTTTGCACAAACATTTTTGTGGTGGGCTAATCCTGCAGTAAAAGTGAATGATGACTACCAATCCATTTTTCCACCTGATGTTTATGCAGTCTATGATCATGGCAAGCGTGACGTGTCTTCTTTTCCCATTGCAACCGGAACTTACTACAAAGTGAACTACGCACCGGGTACTGATATTTCACGGTACAAAAATATTCCTGTGCCTACTTCCTACATGGCGATATCGTCCAAGTATAATTTTATCGGGGGATATGAGCATGATACAAGATCAGGGCTTATGCATGTTGCGGATCATCATGTATGCCCGGGAAAAAAACAATGGACATGGGGCCATGGAGAATTTGGCAAAGCATGGGATAGAAATCTTACTGATGAAGACGGTCCATATATTGAGTTAATGGCCGGCGTTTACACCGACAATCAACCTGACTTTTCGTGGATGCAGCCTTATGAAGAAAAAACGTTCACTCAATATTTTATGCCTTATGCTGAAGTAGGCATTGTGAAGAATGCAACGAAGGAAGCCATTGTCAATATTGAGTTTGATAGCAACTCCGCAACAATAAAATTATATTTAACAGCCAGGTATGATAGAATAAAAATCGCTTTATTTGGGAATAAAATTGAATTATTCAATGAGGAAATATGTAGCTCTCCTAAAAACCCTTATATAAAAAAAATTGATCTTACACAAAACATTGTTGCCGAAGAAACGGAGCTTGTTGTTACAGATTTAGAATCTAATAAAGTGCTGGTAAGTTATAAGCCGGAAAAAAATGTTGAGCAAGAAATTCCTTTACCTGCTGCGTCTGCAAAAAAACCTTCAGAAGTAGAAAATAATGAACAGCTTTATTTAACAGGTTTGCATATTGAGCAATACAGGCATGCAACTTATGTAGCAAAAGATTATTATGAAGAGGCCTTGCGCAGGGATGAACATGATGTAAGGAATAATAATGCCCTGGGATTATGGTATTTAAAAAGCGGGCAATTTGACGACGGGGAAAAGCATTTTCGTAAAGCTATAACCACACTTGTTAAGCGCAATGCTAATCCATTAGATGGAGAGCCCTTTTACAATCTTGGCTGGACGTTAAAGCTGAAAGACAGAAGGGATGAGGCCTTTAACGCATTTTATAAAAGCGTTTGGAACGACGCATGGCAACATGCAGGTTATTTAGAACTTGCGAGGATAGCTGTAGAAAAACATAATTATGATGAAGCTTTAGAGCTAATTGAGAAATCGATTATAAAAAATTATCATAGCCATACAGCAAGACATGTAAAATGTTTTGTGCTGCGAAAACTCAACAAGTTGAATGAAGCATATAACGTAATTGAAGATTCATTAAGCATTGACCCTTTCAATTATGGTTGTCTTTATGAAAAATATTTATTAACAAAAAGAAGCCAGGAAGCAAACATAATTGCAAATCACTTAAGAGAGATCAGCAGAGATTGGATTCATAATTATATTGAATACGCATTTGATTATGCGCATGCAGGCTTGTTTAATGAGGCAGGTAATCTGCTGCAGTTTTACATAGATGCTACTGATGATAAATATCCAATGCTTTATTATTATTTGGGATGGTTTGCCTGTAAGAAAAATGAAACAAAAAAAGCAGGTGAATATTTTAAATATGCTTCTTCACTTAATGCTGATCTTTGTTTTCCTAATCGTATTGAAGATGTTTTGGTTTTACAAACTGCAATACAATTAAATGCTGATGATGCAAAAGCAAATTATTATTTAGGAAACTTTTGGTACGATAAAAGGCAATATAAAGATGCCATGATTTGCTGGCAAACATCTGTAAAAATTGACGGTACATTTGCCACCGTTCACCGCAATCTTTCTTTGGCTTATTATAATAAATTCCATGATGAAATAAAAGCACGTGCTCATCTGGAAGCCGCATTCGCATTAGACAAACAGGACGCAAGAATATTAATGGAGCTTGATCAGCTCTATAAAAGATTGAATGTTGAGCCCGGGAAAAGATTGCAATTTTTAGAAGAACATTTGCCTTTGGTTGAATCAAGAGACGATCTTTACTTGGAACGTATTACTTTATATAATCGCTTAGGCAATTATGTAAAAGCAAAAGCCTTAATGCAGTCTTATAAATTTCATCCATGGGAAGGTGGCGAAGGAAAAGTTGCAGGTCAATATTTGATAGCCCATATACAATTGGCTAAACAATTTATAAAACATTGTGATTATAATAAAGCCTTGCAATTATTAAATGAAGCAGAAATTTATCCGCTTAATTTAGGGGAAGGAAAATTATTCAGAGCCCGGGAGAATGATATTCATTATTTAAAAGGAATTATTTATGAACATTTGAATGATAATTCTTCTGCCGAAAATTTTTATAAGAAGGCCACAGAAGGCAACAGTGAGCCCGTGCAGGCAATATTTTATAATGATCCGCAGCCGGATAAAATATTTTACCAGGCGCTTGCATGGATAAAATTAAATAAACAGCCGAAGGCCAATGCTATCTTTAAAAGGCTTATTGAATATGGATCTGAGAATATGAATAAATTAATAAGCATAGATTATTTTGCCGTTTCGTTGCCTGATATGTTAGTGTTTGATGCAGACCTGAATGTTCTGAATAAGATACACTGCTTATATCTTTTAGGGCTTGGTCATGTTGGTTTAGGCAAAAAGCATTCAAAGGATGCTATAAAATTTTTTGATAAAGCATTATCGCTGGATATCAATCACCAGGGAGCTTATATACACAAACTACTTGCAACTGATCCGCATCACGCAGATGCTAAAAGCACTTCTTTTGTTACCGTAAAATAGTCCATCTAAACCAATATTTCATCCATCAATTTTCATGGCTGTCCGCCATAGATTTGATAATTATTTACACCTCGTTTTTCAACGCTAAAACCTTGCTATATGAGAATAAATTTTATAACTACAACTGCCCCAAAAAAAAACCTGTTATTATTTAGTCTTTTCTTTATCATCTTCAGCAGCGCAACTGCCCAGCAAAACGTTTCTGGTAAAGTTGTAGATGCTTTAAACCAGCCGCTGGCCAATGTTTCAGTTGTAGTAAAAGGAAACAGCAACAAAGGAACTACAACCGATAATAATGGTGATTATACAATAACCGCTTCATCAAAAGACGTCCTTGTTTTTAGTTTTGTGGGTTATGGAAATGCCGAGAAAAGAGTTGGCAATGAAAGAACTATAGATATATCGCTCAGCAACTCGGGCACAAGTATGAATGAAGTGGTAGTGATCGGTTATGGAAGCACTTCAAGAAAAAACCTTACGCTTTCAATTGCCAAAATTGATCCTAAGAATGTGCCTTCTGCCGCAAACAATTCTGTGGCTCAGCTTCTGTTTGGCCGTGCTGCAGGCTTGCGTGTTGTGCAGCAAAGTGCGGAGCCTGGAGGAAATATTAATCTTGCCATAAGAGGC
>JBDSAQ010000108.1:0-3719 GCA_039922095.1 Ginsengibacter sp.
AGGTGTTGATGTTATATACTGCCAGGGCAATATCGCTTTAACGGCGGACAGAAAAAAGATAATGCAATCTGTAAAAGATCATTATAACAAGCTAAATATTCTTGTCAACAATGCAGGCATGGCGCCAAAAGAAAGACGTGATATTCTTAACGCAACTGAAGAAAGTTTTGATGAAATAATTTCCACGAACCTGAAAGGCAATTATTTTTTAACACAGGATGCTGCCAACTGGATGATTGAACAAAAACAGGCTGAAGCAGGTTTTAAAGGCTGCATCATAAACATATCATCAATTTCTGCCACAGTTGCGAGTGTCAATCGGGGTGAGTATTGTATCTCCAAAGCAGGCATAAGCATGGCCACACAACTTTTTGCTGTGCGCCTGGGAGAATATGATATCCCTGTTTATGAAATTCGTCCCGGGATAATTAATACGGATATGACCTCAGGTGTAAAAGAAAAATATGATAAGCTAATCGAAGAAGGATTAATGGTTCAAAAAAGATGGGGTGAACCGGATGATGTTGGAAAAGTTGTGGGCGCATTAGCCATGGGAAGCTTTCCATATTCTACAGGCCAGGTTTTTATGGTTGATGGAGGGCTTACAATTCCACGGTTATAGTATTATACAGATTTAGTATTCGGATCTATGCAACTTTGATTATAACAATCTTCTCACAAACATGCAAACCCAAAAATTAAATTCCGGACAATATAAAGTTGCTGCTACGGGGTTTCTCAGCTTATTTTCAATAGTTGGGATTATGATTTATGGTCTTCCCTTCTTCTTCGATTTTTGGGTTAAAGATTTTCATTGGTCCCGGGCCACAGTTACTTCGGGAAGTTTGTTTGGTAAAATTATTATTGGTCCATTATCCGGGTTTGCAGCGGGCTGGTTCATTGATCGTTTCGGGCCACGAAGGCTCATGCTTTCCGGAATTGTAATGTGTGGGCTTGCAGTGATTGGCTTAAGTACAATGACCTCTCTATGGCAATTTTATTCATTTTATTTGTTAATGGCATTGGGCTATATGTGTGGTGGGCCATTGCCCAACCAGGTACTAACCTCCCGGTGGTTTAACAAGTCAAGAGGCAAGGCAATGGGCATTGCATACCTCGGTATTGGAGTTGGTGGTATGCTCGTACCTCAAATTGCCAGGTCACTGAATATGCGAATGGATTGGCGGTCGTCCCTGATGGTGCTTGGAATATTCATGATTGCAGTTGCATTTCCTATGGCATGGTTTGTACGGGAAAAACCTGCGCAGAAGCAGGATGAGCCTGGGTTGGATGAACCGAAAATATCTTTCATAAATATTCTAAAAAACAGGTCATTTTATTTATTGGCCGTGGGAAGTATGTGTTCAATCGGGGCAGTATCAGGCGTAATTCAAAACCTGAAATTATTTTTTAGTCTTGATCTAAAATACACGCAGGGAGCAGCTGCAAATATTATATCGTTAGTTCTTGGTTCCAGTATAATCGGACGTTTATTGATGGGGTGGCTTGCAGACAGGTATCCAAAAAAGTACGTTATGATGCTGATCTATACTCTTGTCTCAGGATCAATTTTGATGCTTTATTTTGCATCTTCCCCGAATATTATTTATGTTTTTGCTTTTATATTCGGTATTGGCCTCGGCGGAGATTACATGATTATTCCATTAATGGCAGCAGAATTATTTGGCTTGAAAGTGATGGGCCGTGTAATGGGTCTTATACTAACTTTAGATGGATTGGCAGAAGCCTTTGGTCCAATACTCGCAGGATGGCTTCGTGACCATTATGGAACCTATACTACAGGGTTTACTGCTTTGATTTTACTATCGGTAATTGGCACAATTACAGTGGCCATGCTTCCGCGTAAAAATGTAAAAATCAGAGGATAATTAAAACTCTTTATCCCCCACCGAAAATAAGGAAATAACGTAAAGCATAATTGATAAGCCTGGCCCCTAATATTTGTAGCAGCCCTTGCTGATTTTACATTTCTAAATGTATTTTCAAATTTTTCCCTTACTTTTGCCACCCAATTTTTAAATTAATTTTCAACCAAAAACAAGTAAATGCAGAATTACGAATTGATGGTGATTTTTACTCCGGTTCTTTCTGAAGAAGAATACAGGGCAATTCAGAAAAAATATACTTCCCTCGTTACAGAAAATAGTGGAGAGGTTGTAAATGAAAACCCATGGGGATTGAAATCACTGGCATATCCCATCCAAAAAAGAACTACAGGTTTATATTGGGTGATGGAATATAAAGCGCCATCCATCTTCAATGAGAAGCTTAAGATTCAGCTATTACGTGATGAATCCGTTATTCGCCACATGTTTACTGCACTCGATAAATACGCCGTCGAGTACAATAATAAAAAAAGAAGCGGCGTATCTACAGCAACTGAAAAAGCAGAAGCATAAACTTATGGCAAAAGCAAATGAGATAAAATATTTAACAGCAGTAAAAGCTGAAAAGCGTCCAAAAAAGTATTGCCGTTTTAAAAAATTAGGGATAAAATATATTGACTATAAGGATGGAGATTTTTTAAAGAAATTTTTGAATGAGCAAGGCAAATTATTACCTCGTCGCCTTACAGGTAACTCTTTAAAGTTTCAACGTAAAGTTGGTGATGCTGTTAAGAAAGCCCGCCAAATGGCAATATTGCCATATGTAACTGATCTTTTAAAATAACCCTATTCTTTAAAAAATTTATTTTTCTGAAGAGGTTAAAATACTAAGCAATGCAGGTAATATTAATACAGGATGTAAATAATTTAGGAGGAGCTAACGAACTGGTAAATGTAAAAAATGGCTATGCCCGAAATTATCTTATACCAGGCAAGTTTGCCATTGAAGCCAATCAATCTAATTTAAAACAATTAGAGGAGCGCAGAAAACAACTTACAAAAAAAGAAGATAAACTTCTTGCTGAATTAAATAATGTTATAAGTGTTTTACAAAGTTCTCCTTTAAAAATTGGTGCTAAGATAGGTACAAGCGGAAAGATTTTTGGGAGTGTTACATCAGTTCAGATTGCAAGGGCTATTAAAGAGCAAAAAGGTTATGAAATAGATCGCCGTCGTATACACATTATTGATGAAATTAAAGAAGCGGGAACTTATAAAGCAAAAATAGATTTTGGTAAAGGTCAGGAAATTGACGTGGAATTTGAAGTAGCAGGTGAATAAGACCGGGTAATATCTTTCCAGGATAATATATTGAAGGGACTTTTACAAAAATTTAAAAGAGAATCGGGATAATAAGCAATTATTATTCGATGCAATAAAAAATTTCTAAAATAAAATGTTGTTTTTTATAAAGTTTAAAAGAAAACATTATCTTTAACTTGCTTAAATGGTTTTAGAGAGTTTTTTTTTGGCTGATGTTTCTTTTTAAAGTTCAACTCAGTTCATTGTAGCCCCTAAGTCATTATAAGTTTTTACTTAATTATTAAAAAAGTTTTTACAATGAACATCTACGTAGGAAATCTAAGTTGGTCAATGACTGACGATGATTTAAGCAACTTATTCAGTCAATATGGTACTGTTACAAGTGCAAAAATTTTAAAAGAAAAAAATACCGGTCGTTCCAAAGGTTTTGGTTTTGTTGAAATGGAAGACGATGAAGCAGCTAAAACTGCTATTGCTACTTTAAATGAAACCGAAGTACAAGGTCGCAAATTAATTGTTAACGAATCTCAGCCTCGTCCTGAAGGCGGC
>JBDSAQ010000109.1:0-2677 GCA_039922095.1 Ginsengibacter sp.
GCGAAGTAGAGCAGCGGTAGCTCGTCGGGCTCATAACCCGAAGGTCGGAGGTTCGAACCCTCCCTTCGCAACAAAAGTCCCGAGGTATCGGGACTTTTTAATTTACTTATTTTTTGCCAATTATGAAATCCGGATTTGTAAATATTTTTGGAAAACCTAATGCCGGAAAAAGTACCTTACTCAATGCATTAATAGGCGAGAAACTTGCCATCGTTTCATCAAAGGTACAAACTACCCGTCACCGCATTAAAGGGATATTAACTACAGATGATTATCAAATAATTTTTTCTGATACTCCGGGGATCATCGAGCCAAAATATAAGTTGCATGAAAAAATGATGAAGGCAGTAAAAGGCAGTTTGGAAGATGCTGATATTGCATTATTGATTGCTGATATAAAAGATGATCTGCAGCATGCAAATGAAATTTTCACTTCACTTAAATTATCAGTACCTGCCATTGTAGTTATTAATAAAGCAGATGTTGACTCTATTGAAAACTTAAAGCAGGCTAAAGATTTTTTTTTAAAACAGTCTTATTGCAAAGAGGTTTTTATAATATCTGCTTTAAAAAAAAATGGAATTGAAGAATTACTTCAATATATCTTAAAACTGTTGCCGGAGGGTGAACCTTTTTATAACGAGGATAACTTAAGCGATCTTCCGGATAAATTTTTTGTGAGTGAACTTATCAGAGAAAAAATCTTTTATTTGTACAAAGATGAAATACCCTATCATTCTACGGTATTAGTACAGGAATTTAAAGAAAAACAAACATTAATAAAAATTACTGCTGATATTATTTTGCAGAGAGAAACACAAAAAGGAATTATGTTGGGTGAGGGTGGTAAAATGATAAAGCAATTGGGTACAGAAGCAAGAAAAGATATTGAAGCATTTTTAGGAAGAAAAGTTTTTTTAGAACTATTTGTAAAGGTGCGGCCAAAGTGGAGAGATAATGAAATGCAGTTAAGAGAATACGGATACTAAAAAATTAAAAGATAAATGAATTCTTTTGGCAGAATCTTCAGGGTAAGTATTTTAGGAGAATCCCATGGTGATTATGCAGGTATTTTAATAGATGGCTGCCCCCCGGGCATGTCTTTAACTGTAGAAGATTTTATTATAGATATTGAAAGAAGAAAGCCTGGCGCAAAGGGAACCACTCCAAGAAAAGAAGATGATATTCCGGAAATAGTTAGTGGCTTATTTAATGCAAAAACCACTGGCTCTCCTATTACTATACTATTTAAAAACAGTAATACAAGGAGCAGTGACTACGAAAAGCAACGGGCAATACCACGACCAGGACATGCTGATTTTGTTGCACGTAAAAAATTTGGTGGCTTCGAGGATTACAGGGGGGGTGGGCATTTTAGCGGAAGATTGACAGTTGCATTAGTTGCCGCAGGGGTTGTAGCAAAGAAAATATTAGTCACATATAGTTCCAATTCAAAAAATACTCATAAGCCTATTGCCGTTGAGGCAAAAATATTAGAGATAGGAGGAGAGTCTGATCTTAATAAAGGATTACAAAAAGCGGTTGAAGCAAAAGACACTATAGGTGGAATTGTAGAATGTTGTGTGAGCAATTTGCCAATCGGTTTAGGTGAGCCATTTTTTGATTCTATTGAATCGGTATTAAGTCATGCTATATTTTCGATACCTGCAGTACGTGGTATCGAATTCGGTACTGGCTTTGTTGCCGCTAAAATGTTTGGCAGCGATCATAATGATGCTATACAGGATATGGATGGCACTACCATTACTAACCATGCCGGGGGAATTGTTGGAGGATTAACCAATGGCAATCAATTGGTTTTTAGAATTGCAGTTAAGCCAACATCTTCTACACCAAAAGAACAACAAACCTTAAATATTGAAACAGGTAATGTAGAACCTTTTTCTGTAAAAGGCAGACATGATCTGTGTATAGCTTTAAGAGTGCCCGTAGTGCTGGAAGCAGTTACAGCACTTACTTTGGTAGATATGATTATGATAAATGAAGCAGTGTATTCACGTTTTATTAATGCTTACGGTGATAAGCAATAAACGAGTAGTTTGCCGGCATTTAAATTAATCACAGGCCTTATCAGGTTCATGTATTTTAGTTAATAAAGCTGCCTTCAATAAGTCAGAGAGAATATGCAATGCAAAACATTAGTTCAATAGAGCGCAATGAAGTGTTTGATCTTGCTTACAGGTTTGTTACAGAAACCGGTGAAAATATTTTTCTTACAGGGAAAGCAGGAACAGGGAAAACCACCCTTTTAAAATATTTAAAAGAAAATTGTTCCAAAAATATTGTTATTGCTGCCCCCACCGGAGTAGCTGCGATCAATGCAGGTGGAGTTACTTTGCACAGTTTATTTCAATTGCCCTTCCATCCTTTTTTACCCACTAAAAACAACAGGGCCGAACTGCTGGCAAAGATCAGGTTTAATAAGCAAAGGCAACAATTGTTTCAGAGGATTGAATTGTTGGTAATTGATGAAATAAGCATGGTACGCTGTGATGTAATGGACGCAATTGATACAATTCTAAAATCTGTTCGCAGAAATTATAGCACGCCTTTCGGCGGCGTTCAGCTCTTATGTATTGGTGATTTATATCAACTGCCGCCTGTTGCCCAGCGTCATGAATGGAATATTTTGCAGGAATATTATTCTTCTCCTTTC
>JBDSAQ010000110.1:0-5373 GCA_039922095.1 Ginsengibacter sp.
CTTCTGCCATGTTTGCAGGAATTGATGAGGCACATCTACGAAGTTGATTAGTTAAACTGTACAATTCTTCTTTAGGGAAGAATTTAGTTTCGTGGTACACAGAGAGCGTGAAATGATGCGCCTTTTCCCAAACCTTTAAATCTTTATAGTTTTGCATAACCTAAAACTTACTACTTAAAACTTACCACTTAAAACTTATTACTTACAACTCAAAACCCAATTGCCTTTAATTTTAATCCGGCAGTTTCATCAATTCCAAACATTAAATTCATATTTTGAACAGCTTGTCCGCTGGCGCCTTTTAATAAATTATCTATTGCAGAATGAACAACTAATTTACTTCCCATTTTTTCTAATTGAATTACACATTTGTTTGTGTTTACAACCTGCTTAAGTGAAATAGGTTCTTTACTCAGAAATGTGAATGGATCATCCTTATAAAAATCATTGTATAATTCTTTTAATCCATCTTCGCTTAAAACACAATCTAATTGTGAACTAATAAAAATTCCCCGGGTAAAATCTCCACGCCATGGAATAAAATTGATGCCCCCCCCCTCCCCGCCTGAAGGTGTAATTGGAAAACTGCTTTGTAATTGATTCAGGGATTGATATATTTCGTTGAGATGCTGATGAGTTAAAGTTTTATAAGCCTGTATATTATTTGCCCGCCAGCTAAAATGAGAAGTGGCTGAAAGACTTTGCCCGGCGCCTGTTGAACCTGTTATTCCTGTTGTATAAATTTCTTTTAATACACTTTTTTTTGCAAGAGGCAATAAGCCTAATTGAATTGCTGTAGCAAAACACCCGGGATTTGCAATATTTTTTGCAGACTTTATTTCTTTTTTATTTAATTCCGGAAGACCGTAAATAAATTTACGTTCGTGAATAGTTTCCCCAAGTCTGAAATCCTGACTAAGGTCAATTATCCTTACCTCTTTTTTGAAATTATATACACTAATAAAATTTTTAGATTCGCCATGCCCTAAACATATAAAAGCAACATCTATATCACTTGAGGGTTTGCCTCCGGAAAAAACCATATCCGTTTCCCCCTCCAAATCCTTATGTACAAAAGAAATAAGCTCACCTTCATTACTTGAGCTTCTTGCAAAAGCTATTTCTACACCAGGATGATTAACAAGAATACGGATTAATTCCCCACCGGTATATCCTGCGGCACCAATAATGCCAACCCTAATTTTTTTCATCTGCCGCCTTTTTTATTGAATGGTATATCATTGTTTGGTTGCCGAATATTTTGCTGAATCCTCTTACATCTTCTCCGCTCCAGCCTGTATTCATTTCACCATACTTACCAAATTTTCCGCTCATAAGATCATATTTAGATTCAATACCAATTATCTGAAAGCGATAGGGCATTAACTGAACAAATACATCACCTGTTACATTTTGCTGAGAGCTTTCAAGATATGCTTCCATATCCCTCATTACGGGGTCCATAATCTGTCCTTCATGTAACCAGTTGCCGTAAAATTGTGATAGCTGATCTTTCCAGCTTAACTGCCATTTGGTTAACACATTTTTTTCCAGGGCATGATGTGCTTTTAAAATTACCATAGGCGCCGCCGCTTCAAAACCTACACGGCCTTTTATACCAATGATAGTATCACCAACATGAATATCACGGCCTATCCCATAGGGCCCTGCCATAGCCTGAAGGAATTGTATAGCTTCTGTCGGATGATCAAAATTCTTATCATTCACTTTTTTCAATTCGCCAGTTTCAAAGCTAAGTTTTACCTCTTCGCTTCCCGTGTTTGTTACCTGTGTGGGCCATGCTTCTTCAGGTAACATTCCCTTTGATGAAAGTGTTTCTTTACCACCTACACTTGTTCCCCAAAGCCCCCTGTTTATTGAGTACTGCGCCTTATTAAAATCAAGATGTACTTTTTTACTTTTCAGATAAGCAATTTCTTCATCCCTGCTTAATTGCAAATCCCTGATGGGTGTAATTATCTCTACATCAGGTATCATAATATGAAAGATCATATCAAATCTTACCTGGTCGTTTCCTGCCCCAGTACTGCCATGGGCAACAGCATCTGCCTTAAGATTTTTTGCATGCTCTGCAATATGCAAAGCTTGGCTTAATCTTTCTGCACTTACACTTAAAGGGTAAGTATTATTTTTTAAAACATTTCCGAAAATGAGAAATTTTATAATGCGCTCGTAATAAGTTTTTACCGCATTTGTCGACGTATGCGTTTTTACCCCAAGATTATAAGCATGCTGTTCAATAGCTTCTAATTCTTCATTGGTAAAACCACCTGTATTAACAATGATACTGTGTAGTTCATAACCTTTTTCATCAGTTAAATATTTTACACAATAAGAGGTATCCAGGCCACCGCTGAATCCTAAAACAACTTTTTTTGCCATACTATTATTAAAGCCTGCAAACAGGATTAAAGATTTAAGAAATAATACAGAATTGATTTAGATCTTACTGCAGCATTTTTATCCTTTTCTTTTCTTAAGAATGGCCTTAAGAATTTCCATTCTTTTATCTGCAAAAGCCTTTCTAAAACTTTTGATTTATTTTCAAAAAACTCTTTCGTTTCCTGGGGCTCATAATGGTCTTTTGGATCGTATAGCATAGCAGTACACATACAGTTCTTTCGTTCCTTGCTCATAAGTATTTCATAGTTCACACAGCTCTTGCAGCCAGCCCAAAACTTTTCATCCTGTGTAAGTTCAGAATATGTTACAGGCTCGTAGCCAAGGTCACTGTTTATTTTCATTACAGCAAGACCCGTTGTTAAACCAAAAAGTTTGGCATCAGGATATTTTTCGCGGCTAAGCTCAAATATTTTTTGTTTAATGGCTTTTGCAATACCTGTTTTTCTAAACTCGGGAGCTACCACCAATCCTGAATTGGCAACGTATTCACCTTCCCATGTTTCAATATAGCAAAAGCCTACCCAGGTACCATCAGTAGTTAGGGCAATTACTGCTTTACCTTCTTTAATTTTTTCTGCAATATATTCAGGGGAACGCTTTGCAATACCTGTTCCGCGTGCCTTTGCAGAAGATTCCATCTCATTGGTAATATTTATAGCGTATTTAGCGTCGTCAGGTGTGGCTACTTTTATAATGATATTGTTTTCCACGATGTAAATTATTTTTTTATAAAGGGGATAACCAATCCGAATAAAGATTATGAGAATGTTTCACTGATAGGGGCCATGGTCAGCAGCTCGTCCTATCAGCATCAAGGTCGGTATGGAAGGCATGGAAAAAGATCAAAGCAAACGGCATACACACCACTGGTTAGTGATGGGTAAAAAATAAAATACTTTGTATGTGTTGAGATATTCAATTGTTGAATTTGACGTGTAAAATTATTATTTATATGATATATAGCACAATTAATTTTTGAATTTAACAAACATTCAAATCTGGCATGCGTATAAGGATACATTGCTTTGTATCACAAACGAAAAATTTCTTGTTTAAGTATCTTGGTTAT
Organism: Ginsengibacter sp.; assembly: GCA_039922095.1. GTDB lineage: Bacteria > Bacteroidota > Bacteroidia > Chitinophagales > Chitinophagaceae > Ginsengibacter. The sequence goes on from JBDSAQ010000110.1 coordinate 3,494, forward strand.
ATCATTTATATTAAGCTTAATAATTAAATAATAATCAATTTGAATTCAGTGGAATTGCAAGGTTTATTTTTGAAATAAAAATAATGTACTAAATTTACTTCCCCCGATTGCAAAAAAGCTATGTGTAAAGTACTTGTTATAGACGATGATAATGATCTTCTGGACGTTATAAAATCACTGCTTACTAAACGGGGGTTTGATGTAGAAACAGACAATAACAGGGATGACGCTTTTGAAAAGATTATGCATTTTAATCCGCAGCTTATTCTCCTTGATGTTTTTCTTTCAGGTGTTGATGGTTTGGAGATATGTAAACAATTAAAGACGGGCATAAACACCAATCATATACCCATACTGATATTTTCAGCTTATCCCCGAATCGCAGAATCTGCTATCTACGAATATGGTGCAGATGATTTTATTGCGAAGCCCTTTGAAGTGAACGATCTTATAATGAAAATGCATTCAATGCTATCACAGCCAGCAGGGTTGGCCTAAACTTTTACATTCTATTTCTTTTGATTTATAAACCTGACCCTGCCTATCTCCGTTCCGCAATACTGGTTTATTTGTTCAATAGCATAATCACATAATACAGGGGAATTTTTTTCATCAGTATGATGCATAAAAAAATATACTTCCTGCAATCCTTTATCCAGCCAGGTTTTTATCCTTTTCGCCCACTCGACTATTCTTGTATAATCAGTAGGATGCAGGTTGTTGCCTACAAAACGTATAAATGCTTTTGGGATGGTTAAATTCATATGTACAAGGTCTCTTCTTCCTGAGGTATCAGTAATAACAGCACCAATATTATTCTCCCTCAATACATTTAGAAACTCTTCCCTCGTACTTTTATCGCTAAACCAATCCGGATGTCTTACTTCTAAAAAAAAGGACAAATCCTTTGGAATGGTTTTCAGGTAAGAAAATAAATTATCTTTTTTTGCAGGCAAAAATTTATCGCTTAACTGCAAAAATACCGGCCCAAGCTTTTCTTCAAAAGCGCTTACTGCTATAATAAAATCCTTTGTTTGCCGATCAAGATTTGGAGATGGTGCCAGGTTTCCAAAATGGCTGATGCCCTTGGGTACTTTGGGGCAAAACTTAAAGTCTATTTCATTTGCTTTTGCACTCCATTTTATTATGCTTTGCACATCAGGCATTTTATAATGAGTTGCATTTAATTCCACACTGTTGAAATGTTTTACATATTCCCCCAGGAATTCTGCCTCCTTAGTTTTCTCAGGATAAATATCTCCTACCCATTCCTTTCTTCCCCATTTTGCACAGCCGATATACACCTGGGGCATGCCAGTTGGCTTTGAGGCTTTCAAAGTGGCATTTGTAAAAACGGAGTCTTTAGCGAGAGTAAAATCAATAATGCTTAATTCTGAAATTTCTACTTTTCCAAAATCCATATTCAAAAATTTAGCGATAAAGTTATTGAAAGATAATTGCCGGCGACGTATACATATCTATTTTGAATTCTTCCGAAGAATTTTTCTTGTTGATATTAATCCGGCATCTGGTTTATTAACAAAATCATCTTGAAAAATTCGCCGGATTAAGGATAATAATTGAAATGTATAATAACAAAAAACAAATAAACAAATGACTTGTGGATACATTATTTTTATCGTGCCTATCACTTTATTAGTAGAAATAATATGAAAATGCTTCTTAAAAAATTAGCTTTATGGTTGCTGGTAATGCAGGCAATAACTGCAATGGCACAACCAGAATTACTCGAAGCGAATAAGTCATTAAATATTTTTTCAAAAAGTACAAACAGGGAAGAAAAAACAAAGATGGCTTTTGCGTTGGGTGAATATTTTTGGGCAACACGCAAATTACCCCAGGCTAAGCAATGGTTTAAA
>JBDSAQ010000111.1:0-2638 GCA_039922095.1 Ginsengibacter sp.
CCCTGCCATAGCAGATCCTTCAACTCATCAATACATAGGCGATGTTTCTTTTCACTCATGGCGTGGCTGGGATTCAACAACACTTCAAAAGTGGAACGATGCTGCAACTAAGCTTAACCTGCCATTATTAGTTGGTGAAGGAAGCACAGATGCAGCAGCCTGGGCTTATCCCGCAATTTTTCAGGAGCAGACATATGCTTTAAAAGAGATAAACCTGTACACAAGGATACTGGCTATCTGCCAGCCGGAATCTATTTTACAATGGCAGCTTACATCTGATTATTCGCCACTTGCAGGCGGCGGTGTTTATGGTGATACCGGAGCACTTCGGCCCACACAGCGCTTCTGGAATCTTAAACAACTTGCCTCCATACCGCCCGGTTTAAAAGCTATGCCTATAAGATCAAGTGCTGCAAATGTTTCATGTGCAGCGCTTGGTGATAATGAAAAAGGCATTTATTCCATACAACTTGTAAACAATGCTACTACCAGGCAGGTAACTCTTACCGGGCTACCAAAAAAAGTTAAGTCTTTACGGATGTTTGTAACCACTAAAAAACTTTCCATGCAGCAAGGCCAGCTAATACCAGTAGTAAATGGCAAAGCAAATTTTACATTGGAAGCAACAGGTTATACTTCATTAGAGAGTACGCAGGATTGATTGTGAGAAAAAAGCTTTTGTTATGGCTTAAGCAAAAAGACTATCTGGATCATGATATCTAAAGTTGTATCGCTCTTGATTTAAGATATATAAGCAATACCATAGGAGGGAGGCATAAGAAATTTCTCATATTGCTGATATTTTTCTATCACTTTACTCTTGAATTTTTAAATCAGCATTAGTTCATACGCCATAAGCCATAAGCCTGTTATAGTTGTGCTATAAATATCTTTATGATTTTTAGAGATTGATATAGCAAACTTCCGGTCGGAAATTATACATTTATCAGCTTATTAATTTTATTAAGACAAAACATTAACTCATAAAATGATGATAAAGGTTTTCAAATTTATTTACACTATTTATGCCTTTGCCTTGTTTATAATATTGATGCTGATGCTTTTCCCGGTTTTTATTATTGCTTCTTTCTTTGGAAAAATAAAAGGTGGAAATATAATTTATAGTGCATGCAGGTTTTGGGGAGATTGCTGGCTTTTCCTATTGGGAATCTACCATAAAAATATTTACGAAGTGCCTCATGACAGGAGTAAGCAATACATTTTTGTAAGCAACCATATTTCATACTTTGATATACCAGTAATGATGAAAGCAGTGAGGAAACAGCACATTCGCATTCTTGGTAAATCAGAAATGAAGGATGTTCCCTTATTTGGCTTCATTTATAAAAATGCTGCAGTGCTTGTAGACAGAAAAGATGCTGTCCAGAGAACAAAGAGTATAAAAATTTTAAAATCCTTTCTTGCCAGTAAAATATCAATATTTATTTGCCCCGAGGGAACTTTTAATATGACAACCAACCCTCTTAAAAATTTTTATGATGGAGCATTTCGAATTGCTATTGAAACACACACACCCCTTAAGCCTATTCTTTTTTTAGATACTTACGACAGGCTTAATCATAACAGTATTTTTTCACTCTCCCCCGGAAGATCGAGGGCAGTTTATTTACAGGAAACTCTTACAAGCGGATTAACACATGCTGACCTTCCTGTTCTCAAAGAAAAGATTTACAAACAAATGCAAGAGGGCCTCATAAGATATAAAGCAAGCTGGATAAGTGAATCATAGCAAAGTTATACATGCTCCTACACGGTTATCTTTGCAAACAGTATGATAGATAATTTAAGTAAAAATGAGGATTTGTTTTATATTCCATCCACCGAAAGTACTACCGGGCAAACAGGTTTATGGGCAGAAATAATTTTGCCATTAGCCATACCAAAAACATATACTTACAAAATACCCGAACATCTTATAAAAAAAACCATTGAAGGCGTAAGGGCAGAAGTGGTTTTCGGAAAAAATAAAAAATATGCCGGGATAGTTAAATCATTCTCCAATAAACAGCCTGCTTACGAAACCAAAGAAATTTTAAATATTATTGACGACGAGCCTATCATTTATCCTCAACAACTAAAATTATGGAACTGGATGAGTGAATATTATATGTGCAGCGAAGGTGAAGTAATGGCGGCTGCATTGCCAACACATTTAAAATTAAACAGTGAAACAGTATTGATATTTAATGAAGAATACGGTGAAGATTTTTCGCAATTAGATAATGACGAATATCTTGTAGCAGAGGCTTTGCTTATAAAGCATGAATTACGGGTGCCCGAAGTTCAACAGGTGTTAGATGTAAACCATGTTTACCCGGTTATAAAAAAACTGATTGATAAAAAGGTTTGTTTTATATGGGAGGCGATCAATGAAAAATTCAGGGTAAAGAAGGAAACGTATGTAATCTTAAATCCACAATATGATAATGAGGAAAAATTGAATGAGATGTTTAATAACTGGGGTAAATCGCCTAAGCAAATGGAGCTTTTATTAAGCTATTTGCATTTATTAAAAACTGAAGGAGAGGTTACACAGAGCGCATTGCTTACTAAATCAAAAGCCACAACCGCACAGCTTAAAGGGCTTGCCGATAAAAATATTTTATTTCTGGAAAAG
>JBDSAQ010000112.1:0-12407 GCA_039922095.1 Ginsengibacter sp.
TTACCACTGTTCATTCCTTTTGTACAAAAGAAATCCCATTGTACTGTGTGGTCTTTATCAGTGCCTGATAAATAATGTTGAATGGTTTGTTGTGCCTGGGTTTTATTTATAGAAGCGCATGTTATAATTGCTATAAATACAGTTCTTGTTATGGAATAACTAAACAGATTTATCGTATTCATCAATCAGGATTTTTATCATTTAGGATAAATTCTTGCAGCCCAACCACCGCCATTCATAAGATGAACAGTCATCTTATCTTTTGCCGATACCAGAATAACTTCTCTTTTATAATCCGATGCATCACGGTCGGCATTAATGCCATCTTTAAAAACTTCCGCTTCAAAATCTCCTTCCCCTAAAAAAGAGAAATCAATACTAATATCTCGCTGATCCCAATTGCCCATAGCGCCAACATACCAGGTATTATCTTTTTTACGGGCAATGGCAGCATATTCTGCAAGCTTGCCGCCAAGCGCAACTGTTTCATCAAAAACGGTTGGCACTTTCGCTATAAAACCGGTGCTCTCCTGTTCTTTCATATATGACGAGGGATTATCAGAAAGCATTTGTAAAGGAGCTTCAAAAATTACATACATGGCGAGTTGATGGCAGCGTGTGCCCTGGCTCATTGGTAAAGAATTATTGGGGCGATAAAAAGATTTTGTAGCATTACGCATTGCTCCCGGTGTATAATCCATAGGGCCTGCAACCATCCTGATAAAAGGCAGGCTAACATCATACCGGGGCACATCATCACGTGGCGTCCACTTATTATTTTCCATTCCTTTAACGCCTTCAAAATTTATTACGTTTGGATATACACGCTGTAAACCTGTAGGCTTATACATACCATGATAATCTACCAGCAATTTATATTCAGCAGCTTTTTTAGCAATTTGATATAATGATGTTACCATTTTCTGGTCATCTCTATCCATAAAATCTATTTTAAAACCTTTTACACCCATTGCAGAATATTTTGAAAATGCTTCATCCATTTTTTGCATTGTAGCATACCATGTGGCCCATAAAATAACATCTACTTTTTTTTGTTTTCCATAATCAATTATCTCCTTTAAATTAACCTTTGGATATACTTCCATCAGGTCAAGAATATTACTCCAGCCTTCATCTATTATTATGTATTCTAATTTATTTGCTGCAGCAAAATCAATATAGTACTTATAGGTTTCAGTATTTTGGCCTGCTCTAAAATCAACATGGGTTATATTCCAGTCATTCCACCAATCCCAGGCAACTTTACCAGGTTTAATCCATGAAATATCTGCAATGCGTGAAGGCTCAGATATTTTTTGAACCATATCATTATTAAGCAATTCAGCATCATTACCTGATATAACAACTGCACGCCATGGAAAATTTCTTTTACCATTTACTTTGGCAATATAATCAGCACGCTTACTTATCATGGTATTCATTTTACGATATCCTCCCTGGAATTCTTCTAATGGATATGGTGCAAATGCTCCTTTGAAACCCTTGCCTGCAGGGGCATTTGGCTGCAGGTACATTCCGGGATAATCTTCAAGATCAGCCTCAAGTATTACCGCTTTTTTGGTACCGGCTTCAACCATAACCGGCAAAAACCCCAATGTATCAGGGTATACCTTTGAGATTGGCGCTTCAGTATAGAGAGCCTCGAATGATTGAATGTATTGATCATCCTTACCACGAAAATCTCTTACATGAGGAACAAAGGAATTATAATCATTATCAAAATTAAAATTGGCTTCTTCTGATTTAATAGTGATCTCTCCTCTTTTATTAGTGAAGAACCGATAAGCAGCTCCATCATTATACGCTCTTATTATAATACCGTAATCGCCTTTGCATTGTATTATTAGCTGGTTATAATTATCTGTAACAGATTTCTTTTTATAGATAGGAGTATTGATGACATTATTTATGGCTGAGGTTTTAGATGAAATAATTTTTGCATTATCCCCCAGAATTTCACCAGTGCTCAGCGTTAATGAAATTGAGGATGGTGCAATAATAACATTGCCTTCGTGCATCGCAGACCATGAGATTTTTTCATCAGCATTAATGGTAATATCAATTTTACTATCAGGAGATTTTACATGATACACTTTTGTTTTTTGAGCCAAGCTCATCAATCCGTTCAAGAGGAGAAGTAATGATACCAGGTGAGTTTTGAATTTCATTTTTTTATTTTATGCTTTTGATTAAATCTTTTGATTGAATTTATAATGCTTAAAACTTAGCAAAATTTATTATTGTTATTTGTGCAACCTACAATTTTATTAAAATTAATTTTTAAAATGTCAGATTCATTATATACACCTGCCTGCTGCCGGTATGAGTAGAATTAAAACCTATTATATCACCTTTTGGGCTCCATCTGCAATGGATATCACACCTCCATCCTTTGGAAAATTCCGGGGGCTCTTTATACCTGCCCAATGGCAATACAGCTTCTGTTTTCATATCCATTAAAAAAACTTTTTGTTCTCCTGATCCCGGGCTGGGGTAAGTATCTGTTACCATCCATTTTCCATCAGGTGAAAAAGTGCCATGCCCATCATAATCCAGCAATCCGTTACCGAGTCTCTTATAATTTTTTGCGGCAACATCAAATAATATGTGGGCATATTGCTTTGCCTCAAACTGTGCAGTCACCATTAATTCATTACCATTTAACCAATCAAAGTGAGAGCCGCCCCAGCCTTCAGGAAAACACTGCTGAATATTTGAGCCATCTTTATTTGCAGTTAATGAAACAGTATTCATAACAGGCGTTGCTCTTGCAAGCCAGAAAATTTTTGTGCCATCCCTGCTGAATAAAACATGGTTGACATATTCAAGACCTTTTTCGGGAACATCGGGCACCAGGCTTTTCATCTGCAGATATGATACAATCAGTTTAGCCGCCCCTGTTTCTAAATTAACCAGGAACAAGCCATCATCTTCCGGAAAAGATATATTCATTTTAGGATCCTGACCATTGCCCGCATATCCATAATCTTCACGTGTAATGTGCATTCTGGAAAAGTTTATACTGATGGCTTCTTTACCATTTGGAGATATGGCAGCAACAGGATAAGGAATTACTTTTATTTCTTTACGGGTAAGAACATTTAAAATGATTGATACATATTTTCCATTTCTAAGATCATTTAAGATGATAAGAGAATCCGGGTTCGTGGCCAGCCAGTGAGCCATACAACCTTGCTGAAGATTCCATGCCCGTGTTTTTAAGAGGGGAATAAATTCTTTTGTTTTCAAATCAACCAAACCCAATACTGCCGTATCATTTTCGTTTGGGATTTTATATTTCACATCAGTTTCCAGAACGGTTGCATATCGTTCATTCTTACTAAAAGAGTTGATCCCGTAATAACTTGCAAACAGATGTTCTTTATTACTTTTAGTTATTTGAATTAATGAACTAACCTGTGGAAATTTAACGCTGCCGCCATTTTGCGCCATAGAATCATAAAGAGATACTATCATTATCAAAATTAAAATAGCTGCTTTCTTTACAATCATCCTGCAATTCGTATTTAGGTAAAATACCTGGGTCATCTTTGTAAATCAAAATTTTCCATCCGGCCCTTCTGGTCAAGAAGATGAATGGAAGAAGAAGGCCCAAGATCATTTTTACCATCCCATGACCGTAATGCCCACACAACTTTTTTATCTTTTGTCACTTCCAGAATCTGAACTGTTTTCCGCCAGTCTGCTGTATCTTTTAAACCGGCGCACCAGTTAGCCATAATAGTGTTTCCATTATCAAGCCGGGTACATTCCTGTATATTGAATATCTTAATATTGGATACATCTTTCTGGGTAAATTCCCATACCGTTTCGCCCTGTGGATTTACTTCACGTGCAAAGCCTTTACTATCTCCACTTATAAGGGTATTACCATTTTTTAACCTAACCGCTGCCCATGCAGATGGCGCAGTTACGCTCCATATTTCTTTCCCATCGCCATTATATTCTATAATCTTGCCCGACATATTTGGAATTAAAAAGGTTCCGGCTTTCGTCATGCGTATATGCCTGAACTGTCCATGTGGACTTGTTGGATTGGTGGTGGGAATCTCTAATTCTTTTTCTATCACATTAGTTTTAGTATTAAAGATCATAAGCTTTGGTTTTACAGGATTTCCATTCTGCATAATCAAAACTTTATTTTCCCCAATGGGTTGTGCGGTATGAATTTCACTGCCTTTAGGTGCAATATATTTCCAGATTATTTGTTTAGATGGAGTAATTACTGCGGCAAAAGTTTTGGCAGAAAAAACAATATTTCCGTTTTTTAGCATTGAAGCATCACCCAACTCCTGGATAACATCATTTGAATCCTTAATAGGAAACCCATAGCGCCAAACTACTTTACCGCCACGAACAACTTTTATGGTTTGCAGGTTCTGCATATTGTTTCTTGTATCCCATTCGCCGGCATATAAAAATGGATGTTGATTTAAGCCTTTACCTGGTAAGATAGCAGGTGAAAAACGCTCTGTGGTATCTGCAGAAACAGGGCGTACTTTTTTATCAAACTCATCATGCTCTTTATAGGAAGGAATAAAATTTAAAGCAATAAAAATTAGTAAGATCGAAAATTTCATAATCATATTTAAAATACTTTGGTAAAGCTTAAAGAAAAGATTTATCTCAAATTAAGCCATAAATTTTCACTTATGTGAAGTATAATTTAATTGCAGGTTTTAAGTCATCATAAATTACAGGGCTGATTATTTTGCTATAAATTTATTGCAACAGTTTTCAGCAATTAATATGATACTCCATAAAATTGAAATCTGTCAAATAACAGCTTGCCATAATAAAACATCCATCATTCATTTGTATTGATTTAAATTTGTACCCACTAATTTTTTCAGATGAATACTAAAGAAGAAGTTTTACAGGATGTTGTAATAAAATTTGCCGGTGATTCGGGTGATGGCATGCAGTTAACAGGTACACAGTTTACTAATAATTCTGCTATGCTTGGTTTAGATCTTGCAACATTTCCTGATTTCCCTGCAGAGATAAGAGCGCCACAGGGTACCCTGCCCGGTGTTAGTGGCTTCCAGCTTCGTTTTTCAAGCGACAGGATTTTTACCCCCGGCGATACCTGCGATGTATTGGTAGCAATGAATGCTGCTGCTTTAAAAACAAATTTAAAAGGACTAAAGCGTAACGGAAAAATTATTGTAAACACAGATGGCTTCGATGCCAAAAATCTCCGCCTTGCCAACTACCCTGACGGCATAAATCCATTGGAAAATAATAGTCTTGAGGGTTATGAAGTAATAAGGATGGACGTTACTAAAATGACGAGAGAAGCGCTTAAAGAATTTGAGATGGGCACCAAAGAAAAAGACCGTGCAAAAAATATGTTTGTACTTGGTTTTTTATATTGGATGTATAACCGCAGTATGGAGAACACTATTCAATTTATTAAAGAAAAGTTTAGTAAGAAAGAAGATATACTTAACAGTAATATAAAAGTATTACAGGCTGGTTACAACTTTGGAGATACTACTGAAACCTTTACTGCAAGATATAGTGTCCAAAAAGCAAAAATGCCTCCAGGGAATTATAGAAGCATAATGGGTAACCAGGCTGTTGCCTATGGTTTAATTGCGGCTTCGCAAAAAAGTGGTTTACCATTATTTTTAGGCTCATATCCTATTACACCTGCAAGTGATATTTTGCATGAGCTAAGCCGGCATAAAGCATTTGGTATTAAAACTTTTCAGGCCGAAGATGAGATAGCCGCAATAACTTCTGCTATTGGCGCTGCTTATGGAGGCAGCCTTGGCGTAACTGCAACCAGCGGGCCGGGCATGGCATTAAAGGCAGAAGCAATGGGCCTGGCAGTTATGCTTGAAATTCCCTTACTTATCTGTAACATTCAGCGTGGTGGCCCGTCTACAGGTTTACCAACAAAGACTGAACAAAGTGATTTGCTGCAGGCTTATTATGGAAGAAATGGCGAATGCCCTATGCCTATAATTTCTGCATCTACACCGAGTGATTGTTTTACTGCGGTGTATGAGGCAGTAAGGATTTCTGTTCAACATATGACACCGGTTATTTTTTTAAGTGACGGATACATTGCTAATGGTGCTGAACCCTGGATATATCCAAAGAGTGAAGATCTGCCGGCAATAGAAGTAAATTTTAAAACAGAACTTGGCCATCATGAAGAAGTATTTCAGCCCTATTTGAGAGATGAAAAACTGGTAAGGCCATGGGCAATACCTGGCACTGCTGGCCTGGAACATAGAGTAGGTGGACTGGAGAAGCAAAACATTACGGGTAATGTAAGTTATGATTCCGAAAACCACCAGTTGATGGTTAAAATACGACAGGAGAAAGTTGATAAAATTGCAGACTACGTACCGGAGCAAAAATTAGATAACGGACCTGACAAAGGAAAGGTTTTGGTACTTGGATGGGGAAGCAGTTATGGTGCAATTAAAACTGCAGTTATTGATTTATTGGCAAGTGGTCATGCAGTTTCACATGCGCATCTGAGATATATAAGGCCATTTCCCAAAAATCTTGGAGCCATACTTAAAAATTTCGAACACATCCTTATCCCTGAATTAAATAACGGTCAGCTTATTAAAATTATACGTGATCAGTATTTAGTAGATGCAAAAGGCTATAATAAAATTATGGGCATACCTTTTACTAAAATAGAATTAGTAGAAGAAATTAAAAAAATGTTGTAATAATTATCTTTTTTCCCTGTTGAAGATATAGCTCACTTTTAAATTTAAATTAAAATAAGAATCCCTGTTACCAGGCTCTCCCCTGATGCCATCAGGATGAGCAGTTTCGGCTCCCGGCAAATGCCTGTCGTTTAGCAAAAATGCCTGGGTAAGTTTATCACCGTTAAGATAGCTAAGGAAATATTTTGGATCAATATACTTTTTACTTACATCATCCAGGTAATCTGTTGTTAGGATACGCCATGAAAGCTCAAGTCGTAAATTTAAAAAAGAAGATGCTTCATATTTAGCTCCGAACCCAACAGGGAAATTTAACTGGCTTAACTTGTAAATTTTTCTATCAGGATATTCCGCAAAACCCTGCCCTTCTGTATGTAGTGGCTGAAGATCAACCCAATTGTTATTTAATTTAGCCTGCGGATTAAAATGAAAATATCCTATGCCTCCCATTACATATGGCTGCAACAATGATGGAAATTTATCCTGGTTAAAATGACTGAATATTAATACAGGATAAAGCTCGGCAGCAAGAATAATATCAGTAACGGAGCTTCTGAAATGCAAGTTTCTTTCATACCTGCCATTGGTAGATGCCGCTACAGATTTAAGTTGTGCATCGTCTCCGGATATCTCCCCAAAACTTGCCTCAAGCCTGAACGCAACATCATATCTGTATATGGCGCTAATAAAAATACTACCGGCTAAATGAGTATTTTTTATATTAAAATCTTTTACTCCTGATTTGCCGGGGCCTTTTTTTCCTCCAAGGTCTGTTAAACTGTTCATTGCGCCTACAGATCCTCCAAATTCTAATACCAAATCATTATCATAATATTTATCATTATAGAAATAATATTGGGACTGGGCGTTGTAGCTTATACAAAACAGGTATAAAAAAAATAGTCCTTTACATTTCATTGTAAGTTTAAGCCTTTATTGATGATGGGTACAGTAATATTACTTAGGAAAGAAACGAATATTTCTAAATAATATTTCGCTCTCTATGAACACAGGAATAAAATTCACATACGTTCCTTAACCCGCAGATAAAGCATTTCGGATTCCGGGCCACACAAATATATCTTCCATGTAAAATAAGCCAATGATGCGCTTTATGTACTAACTCCTGAGGTAAAAATTGTATCAATTGTTTTTCAGCAGCAATAGGAGTTTTTGCCTCCAGGGTTAAACCCAATCTTGCTGAAACCCTGAATACATGTGTATCTACAGCCATGTTAGGCTGGGCATCTATAACTGATGTTATTACATTTGCAGTTTTTCTTCCTACACCTGGCAATAAAACTAATTCATCTACCGTCATTGGTATTACCCCATTATATTTAACCATAACCATATTAGCCATTGCTATAAGGTGTTTAGTTTTATTATTAGGGTAAGAAATGCTTTTAATAAATTCAAATAATTCTTCGCTATTAGCCTGCGATAAGTGTTTAATGTCAGGATACTTTTCAAAAAAGGCAGGAGTGGTTGAGTTCACTCTCTTATCAGTGCATTGGGCAGAAAGAATAACTGCTACAAGTAACTGGTAAACATTTTCATAAACCAATTCAGTTTCAGCATTGGGCAGGTGCGTTTTAAAATAATCTATAACAAATTTATATCGCTCCTGTATTGTCATAAAAAATCCCACTGTTTAGTGGGACGAAAATAGTTTTTAATTATAACTTATGAGTGTGAATGCTGATGACTTATTGTTTTATCTGCATGGTCCAATATTTCTTTTATTGCTTCTTCACGGGGTGAAAGTTTAACTTCTTCCAATTGTTTTTGTGCAGCAACCATCTGATCAAAAGCCTCACGTATGGACCAGTCACTTTCAAGTGCAGCTTTTATAGCCATTGTTTTTTCAGAAGAGGTTTCATTATAAAGGTATTGTACCAAATCCTCTGGAGTAATATTGTTCATAGTAAAATAAGTTGCTAATAAAAAAATTTATATGCAAGATCCGGTTTAATAACGATATACGAAGTCAGATATTGCGTTAATGTGTTTTTATTGTGACTCTTTATCCGGCTTTACAATAATATATAAATCTTCATTATCACGCTTCATCATATATTTTTCTCTTGCGTATTTTTCTAAGGTAGAAGGGTTTGTGATAAGCAGTTCTAACTCCTTTCTTGTATCGGCAATTTGGTTATTCATATTTTTTTCGCTCTGCTGTAATTGTTTTAATTCATTTATTCTTTTCCATTGTAAAGTGATGTCATCACGATCAAAAAAAAACATCCATATTATAAATGATAAACCTGCAATGAGGTATTTGCTTTTGAGCCATGATGGTACGTGTTTAAGAAAGTTCATTTTAAGGATTTGTCAATAAGTGATGGAGCTATTTACCAAATTTAATTTTTCCTTTTGGATAAATTGAGCTTTCTGCCAGAATTTCTTCAATTCTTATTAACTGGTTGTACTTTGCTATTCTATCTGTTCTGCTGGCAGAGCCTGTTTTAATCTGCCCGCAATTGAGGGCAACTGCAAGATCAGCTATAGTGGTATCTTCTGTTTCACCACTTCTGTGACTCATTATTGTATTGTACCCGCTTGTTTGTGCAAGACTAACAGCATTTATAGTTTCCGTTATTGTGCCTATCTGGTTAACTTTTACAAGTAATGCATTGGCAATCCCTTTTTCTATTCCTTGTTGTAACCTGGTAACATTAGTTACAAAAAGATCATCGCCTACCAATTGTATTTTTTTCCCAACTCTTTCTGTAAGCATTTTCCATCCATCCCAATCGTCTTCTGCCATGCCATCCTCAATTGAAATTATGGGGTATTGATTAACCCAGCTTTCCCAAAAATCTACCATTTTTTCAACAGATAGTTTTTTACCATCAGATTTATGAAAGTGATATTCTTTTTTAGAGCTATCGAACATTTCACTTACAGCGGGGTCCATAGCTATACCAATTTGAGAACCCGTTTTGTAACCTGCTGCTTCAATTGCGGTAAGTACAGTTTCAATCGCTTCTTCATTGCTTTGTATGTTTGGAGCAAAACCACCCTCATCACCAACATTTGTACTAAAGCCTTTCTTTTTTAAAACTGTTTTCAATGCATGAAAAATATCAACCCCCCATTGCAAACCTTCACTGAATGTGGAAGCGCCAACAGGCATTACCATAAATTCCTGGAAGTCAATTTTGTTATCAGCATGAGCGCCGCCATTTAAAATATTCATCATAGGCATTGGTAATACTTTGGCATTAGTGCCACCAATATACCGGTAAAGGGGGAGGTTGGCTTCTAAGGCTGCGGCTTTAGCCACGGCCATGCTTACTGCTAAAATTGCATTAGCCCCTAACTTACTTTTGTTGGACGTACCATCCAGGCTAATCATCATATTATCAATACCCGTTTGGTCAGTAACATTCCAGCCCAGCAATTTTTCTGAAATTATAGCATTAACATTTTCAACTGCTTTTAAAACACCTTTACCACCAAAGAGTTTTTTATCATCATCCCTCAGTTCAACAGCTTCGTGAATTCCGGTACTTGCACCTGATGGTACTGCAGCCCTGCCAAGTGAGTCATTTTCTGTTAATACATCAACTTCTACTGTAGGGTTTCCGCGGCTATCTAAAATTTGGCGGGCATGTATGCTTGCGATGTAGCTCATTATATTATTTAAGATTTATTAAGATTATGAAGTTAGATTCCGAAACACATCTTCAAGGCTGTGATTTTCATTTTGCAGAGATACGATATTCAGATTATTTTTAAAGGATAATTCTAATAGTTTCTTTCTAACAATTTCCGGATGTAAAGTTTTTATTTTAAAACCTGTCTGTAATATCTGGCCTGCTGAATTAAGCTTTTCAATATGCAATACACCATCAATATTTTCTAAAACAGATTCTTCTACATCTTCTTTAAATTTTACAAGAACTATAGACTCACCATTTTGCGACTGCAAATTAATTAGCCGGTCATCGGCCACAATATTGCCCTTGTGGATTATAATTATCCTGTCGCATATAGCCTCTACCTCCTGCAAAATATGCGATGAAAAAAGAACTGTTTTATTTTTACCTAAAGTTTTTATTACTTCCCGTATTTCAACAATCTGGTTAGGATCCAGGCCACTTGTGGGTTCATCCAAAACCAATACTTCAGGATCATGTATCAGAGCAGCAGCAAGGCCTGTGCGCTGTTTATATCCTTTACTTAACTGACCAATCTTTTTATTACTCTCTATAGTAAGCCCGGTCAGTTCAATCACCTCATTAATCCTTTTTCTTTTATCATTTTTAAGCTGGTGCACATTAAAGATAAATTCAAGGTATTCCCTTACATACATATCATAATACAAGGGATTGGCTTCCGGCAGGTAACCTATTTTCTTTTTTGTTTCAATATTATCTGTGGTAACCGGCAAACCATTAACCAATGCTTTACCACTATCTGCTTCTAAAAAACCAGTAATAATTTTTAAGGTAGTGGATTTACCTGCGCCATTAGGGCCAAGGAAACCAACAATTTCACCCCTCTTTACAGTGAATGATATATTATCTATTGCTTTTTGATTGCCATAGATTTTAGTGAGGCCACTTACTTCAATTGACATGTCACAAAATTAGAGAGATTTATACTGTTGTAAAATTCATAACTAAGCCTGTACTTCTTTAACGGACGTTAACAGTATTAATTCTTCCTCCGTTGTTGAGGGGGGCGCTGCGGCCTTTGCTGGTTTTGATTTTGCTGAGGTGGACGTTTTTGTTGCAGCCCTCTTTCTTTTGCTTTGCGTTTTTGGGTATTTCTTTCTAAAGTTCGTAAACTTATCTGGCCAACAACATCAACAAATTCGGGTTCAACTTCTTTGGGCTTACCGCTTATTACTTCTACAGTTTCCAGGGCTTCGGGTCTAATACCTTCTTTGTTCTGCTTTTGAATTTTTAAAACCCCTTCTATTGAAAGAGGATAATGTTTGGTGCTTTCGGGCATTGTATACCACATAAGATTTCTAAAAATATCTTTCTTTATTAAGAATGCCCTTCCTTTTGCTACTTCTAAAAACTCTGCATTATCAGGGAAATACTGTAAGGCATCAAGATAAGTATCAAGCTCATAATTTAAACAACATTTCAAACGGCCACATTGTCCGCTGAGCTTTGTTTGGTTGATGCTTAAATTCTGATAACGGGCAGCGTTTGTATTTACACTTTTAAAATCTGTTAACCAGGTGCTGCAACATAACTCTCTTCCGCAACTGCCAATTCCACCAACTTTTCCGGCTTCCTGGCGGGCGCCTATCTGTTTCATCTCTACCCTAACCTTAAACTCGCCCGCATATATTTTAATTAACTCCCGAAAATCAACCCGATCATCTGCAATATAAAAAAAGGTAGCTTTTCTGCCGTCTGCCTGAATTTCTACTTCAGCCATCTTAAGATCTATTTTTAGTTGTCTTGCCATAGCCCTGCTTCTTATCAAAACATCTTTTTCACGGGCTTTATTTTCTTTCCACTTTGCAATATCAGACTCAGTCGGCCGCCTGAGTATTTTTTTTATTTCAGGGTTATCTTCTTTTACACCATGCTTTTTTAATTGCAACCTTACTAATTCCCCTGTTAAACTTATTGAACCAACATCAAATCCGCTTAAACCTTCTACTACTACCAGTTCTCCCTTTTCATAATATTG
>JBDSAQ010000113.1:0-3804 GCA_039922095.1 Ginsengibacter sp.
TTCCATATCACTCTCTGCAAGTTCGCTTCGTGTGGGGTTAACCTTCATTACTCCATTTACCCGGCCAATTCTCACTTCAGAAATAATTTCCTGGATTGGAACGTCAGATACAGCAAGGGCTGCAGAGGCTGCAAGGCATGCCAGTGAATCGGGCATTACTTCCGCATCACTCGAGATAAGTGAAACCAGAACCTGTACTTCACATAAATAATCTTCAGGAAACAAAGGCCTTAAAGCCCTGTCAATTAATCTTGAGGTAAGAATTTCATAATCATTTAAACGTGCCTCCCTTTTAAAAAAAGAACCAGGTATACGGCCTGCAGATGCAAATTTTTCCTGGTAATCTACTGACAAAGGAAAAAAAGCCTGGCCTTCCCTTGCCTCTTTATTGGCAACAACAGTTGCCAGTATTATACAATTGCCTAAACGTACAGTAACTGCGCCATCAGCCTGCCGGGCAAGCTTGCCGGTTTCCATAATGACCATGCGGCCATCCCCTATGTCGAATGTTACTGAAATTGGATTTGGTTTCATAATTTGTTCATCAATTAATTGTAAAAAAATAATCCCAACCGTTGTTCTCAGTTGGGAATAGCTAATATCATGTGTAACAGATTATTTACGAAGTCCTAACTTTTCAATTAATGAACGATAACCTGTAAGATCATGTTTGCTCATATAAGTTAGCAGCCTTTTGCGTTTGCCTACCATTTGCATTAAACCGCGTTGGGTAGAAAAATCTTTTTTATTATTTTTTAAGTGATCAGATATATGATTGATCTTTTCTGTAAGAGTAGCAACCTGTGCTTCAATTGAACCAGTATTAGTGGCGCTTTGGCCAAACTCTGTAAAAATTCCGGTTTTTTTTTCCGTAGTTAAATAAGGCATGTTTATAAATAATTATTTAAAAATTTTGTCAGTTTGCGAAGGTAATAATAAATTTTCAATTTAGAACGTGGCAGGGATTTCGTTGGTCTATCCAAATTGTTGCTTCCCCTTACTGATTGTGGTCAGTGGAAGACCCCGAACACGGCAAAACTAATCAGGGCTAATGTCCCCACAGCATGCTACAATGTGCACCCCAATCATTTTTGCATGCCATTCAAGCTTTGTGCACGTAAATATTTTGCCAGGGTTATGCTTTTGTTTTGGAAATAAAAAGAAAGTTACCTGAAGTGATCTTATATGAGATGAAGAAGTTTTTACCTGATTGCTTTAAAAAATACTGACGAGTCAGTTACATTTTGAAGTGACCGCCATCATCTGCTAAACCAAAACATATTATCATTTTAAAGGGAAAATTTTATTACCAGATAGGCAATCACTTATCAATAACTTTAAATAATTTTGAAACAAAGATGTTATATGAAATTAAGTACAACGATTATAAAAATATTATCTGCAGTTATTTTTTTAATGATGCTAAACACTTCCTGTGCCCCGGCCCGCCGCAGTATTGCTGTGGAAGATGGATGGGATTTATTAGGTGAACAAAAAGCTGATTTTGTAAAGGATAAAGATGTGGTAGAAGTACACAGCAGCTATAAATTTACAGCTATACGTTTTAAGGTAGAGAAGCATGATGTTAGGCTTAACGAACTAAAAGTTTACTTTCAAAATGGTGATAAACTGGAACCTTCCCTTGATGATATTATTACTGCTGACCAGTATAGCCGTGAAATTGAATTATCACAGGACGGCAAGGTGGTATATAAAATTGAATTTAAATACCGCACTCCGGGAAATATTTTTAAAGGCCGGGCAAATGTGCTTGTTTTTGGTAAAAGATACACCGGCAATTAAACTTTTATCTGGTTCCTGTTGCAATCGTAATCACAAAATACTTTTATCAGGATTGAATATCAGGATTGAAATAACAACACAATCGTCCCAGATACGACAGAACTGCCGCATATTCAGTAGCATAACTACTAATAATGAAACGTTATCTTAGAGTTTTTTCGATTGTTTTTTTTATTACTCCCTCAGCATTCACACAATCAGTACATGATACTATTTGCATTCTGCAATTAAATGATGTGTATGAAATTGGGCCGCTTAACCAGGGCAAGTCTGGTGGTATGGCGAGGGTGGCCACTTTAATAAAACAATACGAAACACGTTACCAAACCTTCGTGGTTCTGGCAGGAGATTTTGTAAATCCATCAGTGATTGGAACTACAAAAATTGACGGGCAGAAAGTAAACGGAAAACAGATCGTAGACATCATGAACAAAACAGGTATTGACCTTGTAACATTTGGCAACCATGAGTTTGATATTCCTGAAAATGATTTGCAACAGCGTATCAATGAATCACAGTTTGCATGGGTAAGCAGCGATGTATTGCATAAAAATTTCAATGGTACTGTATCCCCCTTTTATAAAACAAAGCCGGATTCTGTTGTAATTCCAACTCATTTTCTACTCTCATCTCTACATGATCAATTTAAGATCGGAATTATTTCAGCTACTATCCAAAGTAATAAACCATCCTGGGTTGAGTATAATAACATTCTGCTTTCAGTGAAAAAAGCATGGAAACAGGTAAGAAGGCAATCAGATATTGTTATAGGCCTTACGCATTTAAGTTTGGCCGAAGATGAAAAAGTATTACGTAAACTAAAGCATATTTCCCTGATAATGGGTGGCCATGAGCATGAGCATAATTATGTAACCATCCGTAAAAGCACAATCGCAAAAGCAGATGCTAATGCCAAAACATTGTACCGGCACATTATATACAGAGATGGCAGGAGAAAGAAGATAAAAATTATTTCAGAGCTTATAAATGTGGATACAACTGTAGTGCCTGACCCTATGGTTACTGCTGCTGTAAAAGAATGGGAAGAGAAGGCCTATGCCTCCTTTAGGTCAATTGGCCTTGAGCCTGACGCCGTAGTTTATCATACAGCAGAGCCACTTGATGGAACAGGAGAAAGTATCCGTAATAAGCAAACTAATCTCGGCAGCCTTATTGCACAATCCATGCTGGCAGCTTCACCGCAGGCAGAGGCGGCAATTTTAAACAGCGGTTCTGTTCGGATAGATGATGTGTTAGAAGGGGTAATAACACAGTTGGATATTATACGTGTTCTGCCCTTTGGCGGAAAACTTTGTGAAGTGGATATAAGCGGTTTTCTGCTAAATCAACTACTTGTGAAAAGCAATAGCATGAAAGGGCTGGGTGGTTATTTGCAGTTGAGCGCTAACATAAGTTTTGATGGAACCAATTGGCTGCTGAACGGAACTGCGATAGATTCTGCCAAAACCTATAAAATTGTTTCCGCAGAATTTTTATTCAGTGGTGCGGAGAAGGGGCTTGAATTTTTAAAAGAAGGTGCCCCGGGCATAAAGTCGTTGAATAGATTTGATGCGCCGGGTGATATACGCACCGACCTGCGTTTGGCTGTAGTAAAGTATCTAAGTGGGTTGGAAAAATAACCTATGATTTATTTGCAGGATTCAAAGCACAGCAGATTTAATGTTGATTTGTTCTACCTTCCTTTACCTGATAAAATAATTTCAATAGAATGGAGCATGATCTTAAAATCCAGGGCAAGTGAAATATTCTCTATATAAATAAGATCATATTGCATGCGCTCTGTCATCTCTTCTATATTTTCTGCATACCCATATTTTACCATTCCCCAGCTCGTAAGCCCAGGCATTACTTTCAGCAGGTATTTATATTCAGGATATTGTTGCACAATTTTTTCTATATAATATTTTCTTTCCGGACGTGGTCCTACCAGGCTCATTTCGCCTTTTAAAATATTCCATAGCTGTGGCAATTCATCCAGCC
>JBDSAQ010000114.1:0-3254 GCA_039922095.1 Ginsengibacter sp.
GTTGAAAGCATACATAAATTTGCAAGCTTTTTGATTATTTTGCAAATACCTTGCAGTTATTATTTTGTCTAAACAATATTATATTCAATAACTACAAGGCTTTCTGACTTTTTGAGGGACGACTAATGAATTATCACCTTTAACTTTTTGTATCGAAATCTGTCATCATTTTTGCAAGTATGAATGCACAAAAAAGTTCAATGATCAAACTGCTAAGTGTTTTAATTCTCATATTTTCTTTTTCAGTACCTGCTTTTTCTCAAAAGGTTTTTGTAACAGTTACAATAGATAATAAAGTTGCTGATACAAAAAGCGATACTATCTACTACAATATTAACAGGCCTCTTACATGGGATGATTTTAAGGGAGTACCTGAAAATAATAGCCCTGGCGGCGCAATTACTTCTTCAGGATTTGCTTTTAGTGCAAATATGAATATGGTGGACAATAATGTTTATCTTAATTTAAAAGTCTATACTTTTTTTAGCAAAAAAAATTCCTGGAAAAAATCTAATATAAGTACTGCGTACCATTTATTACATGAGCAACACCATTTTGATATCACCAGAATTGGCGCTCAAAAATTTTACAATGAATTACTCAAGGCCAATTTTACATTGGCTAATTATAAAAATTTGCTGACCTCTATTTTTAATTCTTCTTTTGAAGAAAGCAGGCTGTTTCAGGAAAGATATGATAGGGAAACACGTAATAGCATTGATACTACGGTGCAAATGCAATGGAACGAAAAAATTTCCCAGGAGATTAAAAGCATTCAATAACCTGGCCTTGCGCTGTATAAATTATTTCTGGTAAAAGATTTCATTATAGATTACTGTTCTCTTTTAGTGGCGCCTGGCCTTTCTTCCCAGTTGTACCATAAATCTTTCATAAGCTCTGATCGTTTGTAAATAATGACGGATGAAAAATAAATTAGTCTTATTGTAAATGCTAAGATCTTTTCCGTAATGATTGATATATTTTAGGTCTTGAAGACGTGGCACAAGTGCTCTTACAAATCTATAAAAATTAGCTGCCTTACTTTTGTTTTTTTCAAAAAGCAAGGCTTGCGCACCACCAATCCGCTTCTCCTTGGTTATTAAGTCATCCAAACTATATCTTGCAGGATGATTGACAATAACACTTTCAACATAATCTATTTTATATCCTGCTTTATGTGCTAACATTCCCCAGCTAAAATCGCCTCCGGACATTAACTTTTCATCGAATAACCCTATTTGGTCAAACACATATTTATAAGTAAATAAATTGGCTGTAACACTGGTACCTAAAGTAGTTACATTCCTGCTTTGATTAAAAGCATACATTTTATCATAAAGCTCGGCTTTGGTGGGATTAATTGTTTTAGAAAAAATAAAAATTTTTCCTCCAATCCTGCTGCATGATTCATTATTAGCAAAATGTTCAACAGCATTTTTAATCCAATGTATATCCGGAATGCAATCAGAATCTGTGAACCCTATAATTTGCCCCAGGGCTATCTTTAAAGCAGTATTCCGGGCTGCATAAGAGCCGGCCTTACCTTCTTTGATAATGGTACAATTTGATGGAATGAAAAATCCGGGAGGAAGATCATTTGCAGGATTATTATTTACTATAATTATCTCAAACAGTTCCGCGGGGTAGCTTTGATTTGCAAGTGCTGTTAAACACAGAGACAGCCTGGCCCAGTCATTATATACCGGTATTATTATGGTAACATATTTATCTTCCATTTAAAAATCTTCCTCAAACAATTTATTAGTGTTGGTTTAAATCAAAGCTTTCATCCCTAAAAATGGCACTATACTGTAATTTAATTCCCGGATTTTTCCTTTCAAAAGATAATTTCTATGTATCAAAATTATCACATAAAAAATATCCGTTCAATTGTCCAATATAAAGCTATCAATGCGATAATGCATGACAAAGGAAATACTATTGACTTCCGGTAAAAAATTTTTCTGCCAAATGGCAAAACCACTAATAAAAATATTGCGAGAATAATTGAGATTTGCCCTAACTCAACACCAATGTTGAAAGATAAAATGGACGTAAGAAATTTATTACGTGGCAACCCAATTTCATTTAATGAACTGGCAAAACCCATTCCGTGTACCAGGCCAAAACAAAACACTAAAATAATCCGCCAGGGCTTCAATTCAGTTAATAACAAATTTTCTACGGCAACAAACAAAATAGATAAGGCTATTATTGGCTCAACAACAGCGCTGGGGGCAACAATTATGTTTTTCATACTCATGGCAAGTGTGATCGAATGGGCAACTGTAAAAGCTGTTGCCTGCCATATAATTACTTTAATTTTTTGACTAAGTAAACAAAGCCCTGCAACAAACAAAATGTGATCAAACCCCTGTGGAATAATATGAGTGTAACCTAATTTTAGATAATACCAAACAACATCACCAGCAGGAGCTTTTTCCAAAGCATAATTAATCGTATGTGCAAAAGAGAAAGAGGGCAGTAAAAAAATGGACATCAAAAAAAGTAAGCCGTATTTCGGATTCATTTTTTTGAACATTCTTTCTAATGAGTCCGGATGCATTATTACAGATTTTGCATAACATTCAGCGTTTCCTTTTTTAACTCATATCCCACATAAGCATTTGTTGCTGTAGCTGACTGCAAAGTGGATTTGGCAAGTTGCTTATCACCGGTTCTGTAAAAAATCAAGCTTGCTCGGGTTAATAAAACAGGGTTTTTAGAATGTGTTTTTAAAGCGGTTTTTACATAAGGCAGAGCTTTGGCATATTCACCTTTATTATAGTAAACCCAGGCTACAGTTTCATTTACATCAATATTTTCAGGCCGCCGGTTGTATTCAAGCATTGCATGTTCTAAAGCTTTATCAATATTATTTACTTTTAAATAAGCATATGCCAGTTCCCTGTCAGCATAATGTCCAATAGTTTCATCTTTATTTCCTGCCTCTGAGTCTTTTGTCAATTCCTCTATAACCTTATGCGTTATTTCATCAGCTTTTTTATTTTGTCCGGCAAGGCGGTAAACATCTGCTAATTCTTCCTTTAAAGTATTATCATTTATCATTGAATCAGCTTTTTGGTAATAGGCAATCGCATTATTATAATCATTGCTTACTAAAGCTATCCTCGCAAGACCTGCCAGGGCATATGGGTAGTTTGGTCTTAAACCTAAGGAAAACCGATAAAGCGAATCCGCAGTTTTAAAATCTCCTGTTTTCTCAAATAAATTACCCAACTGTGTTCTTGTCC
>JBDSAQ010000115.1:0-9266 GCA_039922095.1 Ginsengibacter sp.
CGGTGGATATTTTCAACGGGATTGCTATAAAAAAGATTAAAGAAATTTTTTCGATCCGGTCGGCTTCAAGTACAATGGGAATTGGCTTATACGCAAAATTAGATTGATGGAAATTAAGTGGTACATATTTTTATCAGTGGCTTTGTTCTGCATTGGCATTATTGGCGCACTTACACGCCGCAATGCCATAATTGTTTTTATGTGCATCGAGTTAATGCTGAATTCAGTAAATCTTTTATTGGTTGCATTTTCAAAAATGCATATGAGTGGCATTGCAGGCAGATATCCCGGGCTGGCGACTGATGCACAGATTTTTGTTTTTTTTATTATGGTAGTAGCCGCTGCGGAAGTAAGTGTAGGGCTGGCAATTATTGTAATGATGTATAGGAACACACATTCAGTTGATATTAATTTTTTAAACAGGCTGAAGAATTAAACCCCCTAACCCCCTAAAGGGGGAATTGGGAGATCATAAATCTAAAATTTAAGCCCCTTTAGGGGTTGGGGTAGTATGAATTCAATTCAACTTATTTACCTGGTTCCGCTACTTCCTTTAATTGGGTTTTTAATTAATGGGTTAGCAAGAAATAATTTATCAAAATCGGCTGTAAGTATTATTGGTAGCGGAGTTATACTTGGTTCTTTTATAATAAGTATTTTAATTTTTTCTGAAGTAAGCCATAAGGATTTTTCGGCCCATACAATTTCTTATTTTGATTTTATAAATGTTGGAAAAATAAAAGTTGATTTTGCTTTTCAAATAGATCAGCTGTCTTCTCTTTTCCTGCTGATAATTACTGGTGTTGGTTTTCTTATACATGTATATTCATCTTCTTATATGCATGAAGAAGACACTAAAGATTTTGCAAGATATTTTTCTTACTTAAACCTCTTTGTTTTTTCCATGTTGTTATTGGTCCTTGGCGCCAATTATGTTATCATGTTCATTGGGTGGGAAGGTGTAGGGTTATGTTCTTATTTATTAATTGGTTATTGGTTCAGGAATACGGATTATAACAATGCTGCTAAAAAAGCATTTATTATGAATCGCATTGGAGATCTTGGTTTTCTTCTTGCCATTTTCTGGATGATCAATACATTTGGAACTGTTTCTTTTCATGATCTTTTTAATACAAATAATGGAATTATTTCTTCAATATCTGCAACAAATTCTCCCACATTAGTTGGTATAACCTTGCTCCTATTTGTAGGCGCCATGGGCAAAAGTGCACAAATACCTTTATATACATGGCTGCCAGATGCAATGGCCGGGCCAACACCTGTATCAGCATTGATACACGCAGCAACAATGGTTACCGCAGGCATTTACATGATAGCAAGAAGCAACTTAATGTATACACTTGCACCAACCACCATGACGGTAGTTGCGATCATCGGTTTATCTACTGCTATTCTTGGGGCAACAATCGCTTTAAAACAAAATGATATTAAAAAAGTATTGGCTTATTCCACAGTAAGTCAGCTTGGGTACATGTTTTTGGGGCTTGGCGTTGGAGCATATACAGGCGCAGTATTTCATGTAATGACTCATGCATTCTTTAAAGCTTTGCTTTTTTTAGGAGCAGGCTCTGTTATTCATGCTATGGGCGGAGAACAGGATATAAGAAAAATGGGTGGCCTGGGTAAGCACATGAGGATAACTTATCTTACTTTTTTTGTTGGATGCATTGCTATTGCAGGTATTCCGCCTTTTTCAGGTTTTTTTTCCAAAGATGAGATTTTAGCAGGTGCGTTTGCACAGAATCCTGTGTTATATGTTATAGGATTAGCAGGTGCATTGCTTACTGCTTTTTATATGTTTCGGTTGTTGGCAACTACGTTCATTGGAAAATTCAGAGGTTCTGAAGAACAGCTTCAGCATGTGCATGAGAGCTCCTCAGCTATTACAATTCCTTTGATCGCACTGGCATTTCTTTCTGTTTCAGGCGGACTTGTTGGTATCCCGGAGTATATGATACCGGGTAGTCATCGTTTGCAGGAATTTTTGAATCCAATTTTTGCCCAATCTAACGGTATCCTCCCGAAGCATGAAATTTCTCATCACACAGAATATTTACTTACAGGAGTATCAACAATTTTAATTTTGATAACCAGCATATGGGCATGGAGAAAATATAAAAATTATCAAACTGAAACGTCTTATAAAAGTGGCTTTGGAAAAGTGCTTGCGAATAAATGGTATGTGGATGAGTTATATGATGCTTTAATTGTAAATCCATTAAAATTCTTTTCCCGTTTTCTGAATAACATTATTGAAAGATCAGGAATTGATGGCATAGTAAATAGTGTTGGTCGGGGTATAAACTACAGCAGCCGCCAGATACGATTATTACAAAGCGGCCAGGTAGGCACCTATATTTTAATGATGGTGGCCGGCATGGTTATTTTATTTATTATTCAATTGTTTGCAAAATAAATGTGATGCTTGGTAATTATTTTACATTTCCTGAACTGCTTCTTTGGTGCCCTTTGATAACCGGCATAATTGCTTTCTTTATTAAAGAGTCAAAAAACGTAAAAGCATGGGCTTTATTTTCTTCTTTAGTCACCTTACTTATATCATGCATAAGTTTATATTATGCTGATAATGCAAAATATTTTTTATACAACTATGTAGCTTATGTATGGCTGCCATTCATAGGGAGCAGCTTTGCTGTTGGCCTTGATGGAATGGGCCACCTGCTTACTTTCTTAACTGCATTTTCTTTTCCTTTAATTTTTGCGGCTACTTATAAAAATGATTATAAAAAAGCAAACGCATTTTATGGATTAATGCTCCTTAGCCAGGCCGGGCTCATGGGAGTTTTTGTTGCCATTGATGCATTGGTGTTTTATTTTTTCTGGGAGCTTGCTTTAATTCCTGTCTATTTTTTATGCAGTAAATGGGGAGGAGAAAAAAGGATTCAGGCAACCTTTAAGTTTTTTATTTACACGTTTGTCAGTTCACTGCTTATGCTTACGGGTATCCTGTATATTTATCTTAAAACGGCTCCCATAGCTACTTCTGAGCACTCGTTTTCATTACAATCTTTTTATACCTCAGTGATAGATAGTGGAGATCAATCGTGGTTATTCTGGCTCTTTTTTATAGCGTTTGCTGTTAAGATGCCTGTATTCCCTTTTCACACATGGCAACCCGATACATACGAGCAATCTCCTGCACCAGCTACAATGTTGCTTAGTGGTATCATGGTAAAAATGGGCGTGTTTGCTGTTATACGCTGGGTGCTGCCTGTATTACCCCTGGGGGTTATAAAGTTTGATAATATTGTTATCGGGCTTTCTGTTACAGGGATGATTTATGCAAGTTGTATAGCTATGGTACAAAATGATTTAAAAAGGCTTGTAGCATATTCGTCTATTGCCCATATAGGGTTAATGTGTGCAGCTATATTTTCGCAAAACACAACAGGATTGCAGGGTGTAATGATTCAAATGCTAAATCATGGTGTAAACATTATTGGCCTTTGGATAGTAGTTGATATTATTGAGAAACATACCGGAATCAGGAAGTTATCTGAACTTGGGGGGCTTGCATCACATACACCGCTTCTTGCTATATTTTTTGTGATAATTGCTCTTGCAAATATTGCGTTGCCGTTAACCAATGCATTTGTTGGGGAGTTTGCAATGTTTACCGGATTGTATCAATACAATCCATGGTATGCGGCATTTGCAGGCCTCAGCATAATCCTTGCTGCGGTTTACACATTAAATATGATTCAAAAAGTTTTTTATGGGAGTGATAATATTTATACTAAAGTAATTTCGCAGGTTTCGGCAAAACAAAAAATTGTTTTAACTATAATCGTGGTATTCATTTTTGTAGCAGGCGTATATCCTAAGCCGGTGTTTAATTTAACTGCGGAAACTGTTACAGCAGTTTTATCCAGGCTTAAAAATTAATCCAGAAGAATGATTTTATCAATTATCATAATGGCAATAAACAGATAATAGATAATATAGAGCAGATAATATAAGCCTGAGTTGAACGACTAATGAATGAATAGTTTAATAAAAAATAAAAACAAAAAATCCTTTTAGGATAGATATGAACGCAATTATTTTATCTGCTGTATGGGGAGTGGTTATGATGTTTGGCGGAGTTTTTTTTAAAAAAATCTCTGTGCCAAAATATTGGGCTATGGCAGGTTTAATAATTATTTTATTTGCAAATATTACAGAGCTTTTAGGCTGGCAGGCTTTTAATATTGATACCAAAGGAATGTTATACTTTGATAACTTCGGATTACTCTTTAATAGCATTGCACTCGGCTGCACACTTCTGTATTTTTTATTGAACGGAAGAGATATTGAGAAGGTTGGATCTAATGTGTCAGAATATTTTGCTTTGATATTTTTTGTTTTATGTGGTGTGGCCATTGCCTCATCTTTTAAAACTTTATTGATGTTGTTTTTGGGCATTGAAATAATGTCTATACCCTTATATATACTTACCGGCAGTGATAAGCTAAATTTAAAAAGTAATGAAGCCTCGTTAAAATATTTTTTAATGGGCGCTTTTTCTACAGGTATAATGCTAATGGGCATTGCCTTTATTTACGGGGGAAATACATTTGGCTCTTTTTATACTGATCAGTTGGAATTGGGAACGGGTAAATTGCCGGTAATGATTGCAGTAGGGTTAGTAATGCTTGTTGTATCTATGTCTTTCAAAGTGTCTGCAGTGCCCTTTCATTTCTGGACGCCTGATGTGTATGACGGGGCACCAACTGTGTTTACTTCCTTTATGGCCACCGTTGTAAAGGTGGCAGGGTTTATAGCATTTATACGTTTATTCCAAAGTTCTTTCGGGCGTATGCAGGCACAATGGCAAACATTGATTGTTATAATTACTGCTGCCACTTTAATTGTAGGAAACCTAACGGCTGTATTTCAGCAAAGCGTTAAACGGATGCTTGCTTATTCAAGCATTGCGCAGGCGGGTTTTATGATGCTTGCATTATTTGCACTAAATGAAACTGCCAGGGAAGGACTGATATTATATTCAGCAGCCTACAGCCTGGCCTCTATCGGGCTTTTCGCAGTGCTTGTAAAAATGACCGATTATACTATTGTGGGCTTTAATGGCTTAGCTAAAACTCAGCCCTTAATTGCATTTACTTCAACTATTTTTTTATTATCACTTACGGGTATTCCTTTAACTGCCGGGTTCACTTCAAAGTTTTATATGTTGCTTGCAGCTGTAAAAAATGGTCACCAGTTTTGGTTGGTAATACTTGCAGTAGTTTGTGCAGCTATAAGTGCATATTATTATTTTAAGATAATACAGGCTATGTATTTTAAAGAAGCAGCTCATGATGCAAATCATCAAATGGATATTGGGCCAGGATATAAATGGTTGCTTGTGGTTACTGCTGCCATCATTATAGTTCTTGGGATTGTGCCGGGCCTTCTTATTGACTGGCTTTATTATTAACGATATTATCATCTTGCTTTCTTACTGCTTTCCGCATAATATTTCAATTCATCTTTTGCATACAATTTATTTCTGAGAACAATAAGATTTCATTCGTATTTTTATTTATCAGCAATTATACTATTTGTAATGCAATTAACTGATACACTTTCACTGGCATTCAGAACTATAAAAGGCAACAGGCTTCGTACAGGTATAACCGTTGCCATAATTGCCTTTGGTATAATGGCATTAATAGGGATAATCACTGCAATTGCGGCAATGAACCAAAGCCTCGACGAAAGCTTTTCCACCATGGGAGCCAATGCTTTTAGCATTCGTTTTAAAGAAAGACAGGTTAGAATGGGAGATAACAGGGAAGTAAGAAAAACTACAAAGGGTGCTTTAAAGGAAAAAAAATCAAACACCGGCAGAATTATTACCTATGAACAGGCTAAAGCTTTTTCTTCACGATACACTTATCCGGCAATGGTTAGTATTTCATTACGAGGCCCAAGGAATGCTATTGTAATTAATGAAAAAACAAAAACAAATCCTAATGTAGTAATACAAGGGGGAGATGAAAATTACTTACTGCTAAGCGGCTATACATTAATTGCCGGCAGAAACTTTAATAAGCTTGATGTGGAAACGGGAAGAAGCGTTTGTGTTTTAGGAAGCGGTGTAGCCAAAAAAATTTTTGGTGATAACTATGAAAGATCCATAGATAAGATCATTAAAGTATCAAATAATAAATACCGCATTATTGGGGTATTAAAAGATAAAGGATCAAGTGCTTTTTTGAATGCTGATAATGTTGTTATAACTACATACAATAATATCCGGAGATTATTTACATCATCCAATACTTCTTTTAATATAGGCATTATGGTAAGCAATGTTAAGGACATGGATATCGCTATTGGAGAAGCAAAAGGTATTTTTCGTCCGATAAGAAAATTAGTGTTTACCGAAGAGGATAATTTTTACATTGATAAGAGTGACAGTATTGCTGAAATGTTTCAGAAGAGTCTTGGCAGCATTACAACTGCAGCTGCATTTATTGGCCTCATCACTTTAATTGGCGCTGCTATTGGTTTAATGAATATTATGCTGGTAGCAGTAAATGAACGAACCAGGGAGATTGGATTAATAAAAGCAATTGGAGGAACTAAAAAAAGTATCCGGCAACAATTTCTTTTTGAATCTATCCTGATAAGCTTAATAGGGGCAATATTTGGTATTGTATTAGGAGTATTAGTCGGCAATTTATTCGGGATTGTTTTAAAGACGGGGTTTGTAGTACCATGGGGCTGGGTAATAATCGGAATTGTAACTTGTTCACTTGTTGGGTTATTCGCCGGCTTATATCCTGCTATTAAAGCCTCTAAACTTGATCCTATTGTTGCTTTACGGTATGAATAATATAATTCTGAAACACAGGCGCATATAGGTCTTTAAACTATAGTCAGCGATAATATTAGTAATAGTATACTCCCCTTTTAAAAGCAACTGGCAATATTATTGTATGCTTTTTTTATTTAGAATTTTATAATAACCTGATAGTAATTTTAAATTAATAAAATATAAAAAACGAAAAATGATACATTCGAATATTTTATTATCTTGTGAGCCCCACATAAAAATTTATTAAGTGTTTTGATTTTAAAATTATTTTTCATTAGAATTGTACAGTCAAATTTTTTAACACATACAACTTAAATTTTCATACACTAAAAAAACTAACGTTATGGCAGAAACAAATCCCACTGCAAGAACAACTGTAAAGCCTGCCACATCGGTACAGGCAACAAAATCAAGAAATGCTATTTCATGGATTGCTCCACTTGTTTGTATTATCGCCGGGTATCTGATCTGGCGTTTCGTGATTGGTGCAGACAGCAACTTTTCAAATCCTGATAAAAGTGGAGGTTTCTGGCCTGACCACAAGGGACCTCTTGGGATATTTCCAAAAATGTATGAAGGAGGAATTATAGTTCCTATACTAATCGGTTGTTTTCTTATTGTATTAACTTTTGTTATTGAAAGATTGATGACTGTTTCAAAAGCTCACGGTAAAGGCTCCAATGCTGAATTCATTAGAAAAATTCAGTATTTTCTTGCTAATAAAAATGTAGACGGTGCATTGGCAGAGTGTGACAGGCAGCAAGGTTCTGTAGGAAATGTAATGAAAGCGGGTTTACGCAAGTACAAAGAAATGATTAGTGACGGAGAATTAACTACTGAACAAAAAGTGCTTGCTATTCAAAAAGAAGTTGAAGAAGCTACAGCCCTCGAATTACCAATGCTTGAGAAAAATCTTGTATTCTTATCTACAATTGCTTCTGTGGCAACCCTTTTGGGATTGTTGGGAACGGTTATGGGTATGATACGATCATTCAGCAGCTTGGGTGAGTCCGGTGGAGGTGAAGCAGCAAGAGCATTATCGCAAGGTATCTCCGAAGCATTATATAATACAGCCTTAGGTATTGGTACTTCAGCTGTTGCTATTATTATGTATAATGTGTTTACTACTAAAATTGATGGAATCACTTATGCAATTGATGAATCGGGATTTACTTTAACTCAAAGCTTTGCATCATTATATAAATAAAAATGATTCGAATCTTTTTGTGGAATCAGTTGAAATTTGAATCTAATTTAAATAATTATAAATATGGGAAGAGCCAAAATAAAACGCGGTAGTACTAATATAGATATGACGGCTATGTGCGATGTAGCATTCCTGTTATTATCTTTTTTTATTTTAACAACAAAGTTTAAACCTTCAGAAGCTATTGAAGTTTCTCCCCCAAGTTCTGTGTCTTCAAAAGCAGCACCTGAAAATGATGCCTTTACTGTTTCAATTAATAGAGAAGGTAGCGTTTTTGTAGATATGTCGGATGGGATGAGAAAACAGGTTTTAGAGCAATTAGGATCTGCTAGAAATCTTCAGTTTTCAGAGGAGGATAAAAAATATTTTCAGAGTGCCAGTTTTGTTGGAGCTCCTATTAGCCAGTTAAATCAGTTTACCCGTATTGCGCCGGAGGAAATGAGAAAAGTAAAATTAAGTGGCGTACCGGTTGATAGCGCTAATAATGAATTACAGGCGTGGATAAATGCTGCTATAAATGTTTACAAGGATAAAGGAAGAAAACTTAATTTTCTTATTAAGGGAGATGATAATGCTAAATATCCTGCTTTTAAAGGTGTTATAGACGCTTTTAAAAAGAATGACATTTATAAATACCAGTTAGTTACAAACCCCGAAGATGTTCCTAAGGGTAGCGATCTGGAAAAGATGAGGGCAAGTGAAACAAAAATAGGCATTTAATTTTGCTTTTAATATTTTATTAAAAATTAAATCTTACTACTATGGCAGAAATGGAAGTCAAAGGTGGCGGCGGCCATAAACAAGGGCCTGGTGTAAAAAAAGGTAAAAAACTTTCTACTAAAGTTGATCTTACCCCAATGGTTGATTTGGGATTTTTATTAATCACATTTTTTATTTTTACTACCACCATGGCACAGGCTACCGCTATGAGCCTGGCAATGCCGAAAGACACACCGGATGATAAGGATGATGTAAAAGTTAAGGAATCCGGAGCCTTAACCCTTTTGATGGGTAAATCAAATGTTATATATTATTATTTTGGCAGCGATCCATCTAAGTTAAACACCACTAATTATAAAGATTTGAGGAAGGTTATTCTTGATAAAAAAAGAAGTACGCCTACTGATGATTTTTTTGTGACGATTAAACCCGATAAAGATGCGGTTTATAAAAATGTAGTTGATGTGTTGGATGAAATGACAATTAATGATG
>JBDSAQ010000116.1:0-4336 GCA_039922095.1 Ginsengibacter sp.
TGCCCAAGGCCCTGAACCAACGGAACTATCTGAATGTGGTACTTTCTCGCATAATCGGTTAATTCCTGAATTTCGGCTGTGGTAAAAGCACCCGGAGCAGCTATTTCGGGATGACTTGGATACATGAATTTATCCTCCCATTCCCAAACAAGGATATTGATTTTATACCTTGCAAGGTCTTTGATAAAACTTTTTACATACGATTTTTTATCCTGGTGATGTTTGGTGTCGTAATGCACGGCCCGTTCTAAAATATCGGGCCAGTCTGTAATTTGCAGACCATGTATTTTAAAGCCTGTCGGGGTTTTTTTAATTAATTGCAGCATTGTTTGAGTGCCGTAAAACAATCCGTCCTCACCGTTGGCACTTATCGTCAATGCGTTTTTACTTACCATAATTTGATATCCCTGCTCGCCATGTTTTAAACGTATTTTCTGGCGGGTAAGAATAATGGAGAATCCAAGTCTCAGGATACTTATTTTGGCATCAATGTTCCATTCCTTTTTTAAATCAGCAATAAATTCGTTAGCTGTAAATTCATCGGCTTCAGTATGATTTTTATCAAGCACAATGTTTAAATAATTGGTAAAAACAAAATCATTTCCCTTAATAATAACCTGCTGTGGGTAAGGGATTACATACAATCCTAAATTGGATAAATCAGATGCGTTGGTAATAAGAGAAGCGAAAAAAAAAATGGAAAATAAAATACTTTTTAGCTTTTTTGGGTATTTGGCACTTGTCATAATAGCTTTAACAGTTTTAACATACAATCTTACATAGTTGCGCAGATATAGGATAAAAGTTTCTTTTTATTTCAAATGATGCCTCAAAATTAATATTTATTTTCATATTTCTAAAATATGAAAGGTTTTGAAAGCTAAGGTATGTTTTATACCTTGATATTAGAATAAAATTGAAGGAAAATACTTTAATTTTCCTTACTCGTTATAAAGATTTTTAAAATCCCGTTTACACAAATAGGTTCGAAGGTGTCGAACCTATTTTAAGATGAGGATAGTAAGCTTCAGCGAAAATTCTGATCTTTTTAAGGTTATCAGGTGAAAACCCTTAAACCAGGTAATTCCTTTTGAATGTCATCCGAAATTTGGTCAAGCACCTTTGCTCCCCATTTTGAGCCCTTATTTATCCGAAATCATTTTCCCTGTTTTGAAATACAGTAACAATTGCTCCTTATTGGCAAGCTTTGCGGCTATGTAACGGCTTTGTACAATTTGCTTTTTGATAGATTGGATGAATTCCATGTAGCTTTTATCAATTTTCATTTTTAATATTTTATCAGAGATCACCTCAATTGTATTGGGTTTTATCTGGCAATGACTTTTCACTTGATATTAATAATCCCAACCATCCTAAAATTTTATGTACGGGAAACAACCCCGAGAAACACCAAATCTATGGTGCAGTAATATCGCTTTATGAAAACATTGAATAATTGCTCTAATAGCAGTATATATATTATTGAAGTTGCTCAGATAAGCAAGGCCGGAATTATTACTCTTATACGAAAAGTTCTCTTGAAAACATTTAAAGAATGTTAGTAGTCTTTTTCTTTTCTGCGTTAATTATTTTCACCAGTTCCTTCTCACTGGGTAAATTGATTAAATACTTAGAAACAAATACCAGTTGTGTTAAGCCCATTGTTGCATACTTTCTTTACCAATGCTTCATTTTTACCAGTGCATAAAATGATACCTATCGGAGCATTATCACCCTTATGTGTTTCGTTCTCTTTATAGTAGTTGAGGTAAACATTCATTTGCCTGCATCAGCATGAGTAAATTCTCCAATCTTTAAATCTAAGAGGATATGGCATTTTAAAATTCGGTGATAGAAACAAGATCAATGCGATAATGAGTATTGTCAAAAGTTATTCGCTTTTGTCTGCCTTCAAAACAGAAGCCCCTTCACATTTCGAGAAGGAAGTTTTGTAAATGAGTTATAATGCATTCTTCTAAATCTGCCTCTGTATAAGATTGCTTTTCCTCTAAACCTAAAAACTCAAGTAAATAGGTGTTACGAAACTCATCTTGAGGTGTTACATCATTTGCTGACTGGTGTTCTTTCAGAACACTTTCCTTATCAGAACTAAGGCCGGTTCTTTCGAATAGTAAACCTTCAATTGCCCTTTTTAAATCCCTGACACCCCAATTGTTTTTAAGAGCCTGTACCTCATAAAACCTACGTTTAGTTGCTGATTCGGCCTTTAAAAGCTCTATAAAATGCGAGAAGCTAAGCTTGGTCAGCAGCAGATTCATATCCCCCTGAATTTGTATCAGGGTTGCCTAATTCTGCGGTCACTGTCCGCAGAATTTCAGGATAGTAAAAATCTATAAGGTAAGATTTTGCGGACGGCGTCCGCAAAATTTGTGGGTAAGCTTTGTAAAGGTCTTTGCAGAGGTACAGATGTCTTTCTCTAATTGATTTAAGTCCTTTTTTAAAAAGTCTGTAAGTCTGTCTGCAATGGCTTTGTAGAGTTGCTTACCATAGTCAGCACGATCTCTACCTGATTGTTCATACTCAACAATATAAAATCCAATCATCCAGTTTCGAAGGGTTAGTGCAGTGTTTACCTGCCTTTGGACTGTATTTAAAAAGAATGAATTCGTTTCCTGAATTGTAGTAACCAGATTTTCCAGGCTATTTATAGTAGGAATATTTTGTTTTGTTATCATTTTATTTCTATTTAAAATTTGAAGATTACACTAATCAATAAACCCCTCTTTTATCATTTCTTCTTTTTTAAATGAAGTGAGCCGGTTAGCAAATTCTTTTTTTACTTCCTTTCCAAAACTGATAGTTTTCTGTCGTTTTAATATTTGCATGCCCTAAAGCTTCCTGAATGTATTCGGTACTTACCCCTGACCTTTTTAACACCGCTGAAAATGTGTGGCGGGCAACGTAAGTAGTCGCTTTCTTATTTATATCCAACTTTTTTCTAATTCTTTCCATCCATTCATTTATCAAACCAAGAAATAACTGCACCACATCATATTGCCTCAGAGGTGTCATACCAGGTTCCAAAATAGGGAAGATGTAATTTTTTGCAGAGCGGTCTTTGTTCCCCCAGCGTTCTATGATAGACCACATATCTTCATTAATAAAGACGGTTATAAGTTTGGGATCGGACCGCATAGCTCGTTCTGTTTTTGCTCTCTCGAAGACCAAGTATCCATCCTGAATATTTTTCCATTTTAAAAAGACAATGTCTTTTATATTCATTCCATTAGCGAAGTAAGAGAAAACCCAAAAATCTTTGCCCTTCTGTTCACCTTCAATACCACTATCACATTTATAATAATATATTTTTGAAATGTCACTTAGTTCTAAGGCTTTCTTAATGTTTTTAGAACTAGGGATTCGATATTTACGCCGGCCAAATGGATAGCATTTTTCACGTTTAATTAGACCTTCATCAATGGCTTCATTAAAAATGGTTCTTAGTCCACGTACATAAATACTAATGGTCGTTTTGGATGCTTCATTGTTTTGCAACCATTGTTCAAATAGGTTAAGATAACTAACAGTGATTTCACGGAAACAAACATTACCTCCAAATTTCACTAGCGATTTGTAAGCGCAATGCATACACACGGCAGCACCTATTTTGCCTTCTTTTAATTTGCTTTTAATGTAAGAGAAAAATGAATTGGATACACAACCGCATTTAGAATGAACGTCGTTAAAAATGGTAAATCTTTTTATGAAAGGAGAATAATCAAAGTCATCTTTTCCTGCAGGCTGTATAATATCCCTTGACTTTCTGTGTCTAAAAAAGGGATTATCTTTTATGTAATCTTTTTCAAACTCTGCAAAGCTAAAATTGTTCTAATTCCTTAATGGCATTTTTAGCCGCCCTTTCAATTGCCTTTAGCTTTTCACGTAAAGTTTGTAATTCTTCCTTGACCCTTGTTGCGGAAAGTTTTTTAAAATCAAACTTCCGATAGATCATAAATAGTTTGATAATATGCAGTAACCCGATTAAATGTAACCCGTAACTTTACCGGATATTCATTTGTTTTTGTTTTAATCCTACGGGTGTCAAGGATTATTTTTATTGTAACAGACATAACTGATAATTTTCTTTTTCACTTTAATTTTCCCTACAAAAATTTGCAAACAAACTGCAGTTAAACAAGAAATAAAGATATTCAATAAAACTAATAGCTTTCTATAATAATTTGATATTCAATTTGTTAAGTTAAAATAAGAAAAGACAAATTAAAAGAGATTAAGTATGAAAACTCCCTTACAAGCAGAGGGTCCGCGGTTCGAACCCGTGTGCTCCCACGGTCACAGTAAAAGGTTTCAAGAA
>JBDSAQ010000117.1:0-10513 GCA_039922095.1 Ginsengibacter sp.
GTAACTGTCCCGTGAGCTGCACCACCATTGGTTCCAACAAGAGTCCATACATTACCTCCGTCACCGCTTGGTGTGTCATTACCGGTTACTGTTCCGCTAACAGGAGTATCTTCATTAGTAGAGTTAATATCATTTACTGCCAGGGGTACATCATTTACAGGAATAATAGTGATGGTGACTGTAGCTGAAGAACAATCGCCATCTATATCACAAACTTTGTAATTGAATACATCTGTGCCATTGTAATTGGCAGCAGGAGTGTAGGTGTAAGTTCCATCAGGGTTCATAGTAACTGTACCATGAGATGCACCACCATTGGTTCCAACTAATGTCCAAACATTACCGCCGTCACCACTTGGAGTGTCGTTGCCGGTTACTGTGCCGTTAACAGGAGTATCTTCATTGGTAGAGTTTACATCATTAACCGCAATAGGTTTGTTATCGGTAAATATAATGGTAGCTGTGCCTGTATTTGTTGATTTTTTACCTGCATTATCAATTGCAACAAAAGGAATGATAACGGTTGTAACACCATCTACCGGATCTATTTTTATAATTTGCCCCGGATTACCGGCAGCATCGGTAATGATAGTTGCTCCGGCAGGAAATGACACGGCAAATTGCGCCTGAGTATATGTTGTTGCATCTATTGTAATGCTATTAGCATTTGCTGCAGGATATGAAATAACAATTGAACTTACTATTCCATCAGGATCGCTGCTTAATGCAGTATTGGTAAATGTGGAAGATGGCACTGTGGCACTATTTGTTTCTTTTGGATTTGGCAATGTGACCGTTCCACTCCCGGCTGTTGGTAATTGCTCAATACCAAAATTTACATTAGTTATACTTGCATCCTCTGTTTTTACACTAATTCTAAGATCAGGTGTCCCTGGCTGTACCCCACTTCCCGACAGATTGGAATTACCGTAACTATCACCTGTTATAACCCAGCCTTCAGGTAAAGATGCATTTGCCGGTGCCGCATCAGCCAAAGAGAAATTTACAGTAGAAATAACCACCGTATAAGTTGTATCTCCCATTAACTGGTTTTCGAATACATATGTACCGTCAACAGTGACTGTATCTTTAGCTTTTACAAGATTATCATTTCCTACTAAATATGCATAAAGCTGGCTTCCCCCTGGTATTCCTGTGCCAATACCATCAACAACTGAATTAGTAAGCCCGTTTGCATCATCAAAAATATTACCACTTAAACTGAAAGCTAACGTGCTATGTTCCTCAACAAAAAATCCACCCCCGGCCATAAAATCAAGGCCTCCGATACCTGAAGCTGCTCCGGTATTCAGAGGTACATTAGAAAGATTAATTAAATCGGTTGAAGATGTTACATCATCCGGAAACAGGACAATTCCATAAATAGTTGTTTTTGAAGGAATCCCCAAAGATTGAAAACTTATATAACTCCCTGCAATAGGCTGAGGTGTTATATTTTGATTGGGCCGAATTTCAACATCACCTGTATTTCTTTGTAAAACTGTTGAAGTTATAGTAATTCCTGTGGATCCCCACGCAGTGGTTGGGGCACTGATTAAATTACTTATAGTAGCAACCTGCCCGGATGGGGTTAAGGAAGTAATAGCCGCAATTTTGTAAGCATCATTTCCACCACGTTCCATCAGCAAAAAACCAGTTTTAACTACATCACCCGCACTTACTCCGCCTGTAATAATCATATCTACTCTTTCAATATTGTTGAGCGTTGATCCGCCATCATTTGCAAATAGATTATCAGTTCCCCTGTTAACTATATAACTATTAATCAAACTTTCCATACTGCCCACATATTCCGGAGGAAAGTATAAAGCCGTACCAGTAGGAATTGGAGATGTTGGAGCACTGGGTACCCCACCATTGTTTTGATAAAATGCCGTGAACTTGCCAAGGTCAGTAGCTCTTGGGTTTGCTTTTCTTTTTAAAATCACATTATCATAAGGTGTTGTGGCAACTCTTGGAATGGGTTTATAAGTTAAACCATCAACCACAAAACTGGTTATTACATTATTAACTCCATCAGTTGTGGCATTTTGTCTCCCAAAGTTTAAATTGTAAAAACTGGTAGTTGGATATTCCGTAGCTTTTCCATACCCTTTAACTACTACAGATTTTTTTGCAGGTACTTCATTGATTACAGTGATTGATGACGGAGCCTGCTGGCCATAAGTTTGTGAGCTTATAAGAATTATGAACGCCACTAAAAAACTTTGAATAAAAAAAGGTAAATAATTTCGTATTGCTGCGTAATTTTTTACGAAAGAAAATTTTTCAGTTTGTTGGGTAAATAATGTTCTCATATTCTTTTTAAATTTTAAACTAACAATGATGTGAAAAGATGCCTATGATAAAAACCGTTTATACAAAATATAATAACAAGCCATGCCGGCTTACATCACAGAATCTTTGGGAGGACATTCACGAGGATTGACATTATTCAATGAATAGTGTCATTTTGCTTTGGAGTTATCCTGATAATTTTAAATTACTCTGTTACACTCTGATTTAATTGCAGTATCCCCGCAAAAAATTAGTGTTATGTATATCTTACATAACATAAGCTGTAAATAACAGGTATAAAATATCAGGATTAATCTGGTTAGTTGATATGCAGAGACAAACTTAGAAACGCATAATACCTAAGCAGCAGTTCAATTCAAAAGATTAAAGTAACTTCAAAAGATGGATGGAATATATATATAGGGGCGTTAAGGCGGTGCAAAAATAAAAATAAGATTTTTAAAAAGCAAGTGTTTCCGTTCTTTTTAAAAAATATATTTTAAAAGAATCAGCTTCCGCTAAATTCCAAAACTTCTGTAACCTCTGTTGCAGGCATTTCCGCATTGCGCATGGCGATACACCTTGTTGCATTAGCAGCAAAATCCATAAAAGCTCGTTTGCTTATCTCATCATCACTTATCATAACAGGTATCCCTATATCTCCTCCCTCACGTATAGTTTGCACCAAAGGAATCTGTCCCAAAAAAGGGAGATCAAATTCATCTGCTAAGTTTTTGCCTCCGTCTTTTCCAAAAATATAATGTTTGTTACCTGGTAACTCTGTTGCACTACCTGGGGGGATAAAATAACTCATATTCTCTACAAGCCCTATTACAGGTACTTTCAACTGGGCTTGTCCAAACATGGCAATACCTTTTTTTGCATCAGCCAATGCAACCAATTGTGGAGTAGTCACTACTATTACACCTGTTACCGGAACTGTTTGAACAATGGTTAAATGAATATCACCCGTGCCTGGCGGCATGTCAATAACAAGGTAATCAAGATCGCCCCAATCAACATCAGAAATAAATTGCCGGATTGCACTGCTCACCATAGGGCCCCGCCAAACCACCGCCTGCTTTTCATCCACAAGCAAACCAATACTCATAAGTTTAATTCCATATCTCTCTAAGGGTACTATCATTCCCTTGCCATTAACATCTTTCATCATAGGCCTTTCACCTCTTACACCAAACATTATATGAATACTGGGACCATAAATATCTGCATCCATTAAGCCTACCTTAGCGCCTCCATCAGAAAGTGCAAGTGCAAGATTACTTGCTATAGTACTTTTACCAACACCGCCTTTTCCACTTACTACAGCAATAATATTTTTTACACCGCTTAAAACATTCTTATTATCTTTTCGGTTTGTTGTTGTGTTACTTGTAAAATTTACAGTTACGTCTGCTTCTTTATCTACCAGAATTTTTATAGCATTAACGCATGCATTCTTTATCAGTTCTTTCATAGGGCAGGCAGGTGTAGTAAGTACTACGGTAAATGAGACTGCATTGTTATTGATAATAATATTTTTAATCATATTAAGCGTAACGAGATCTTTGCCAAGATCTGGTTCCTGTACATTACCAAGTGCTTTTAAAACATCCTCCTGCGTCATGGTTCAATTATTTGTTAAAAAGATTTTTAAAATGCAAATTTAAATGTTGATAGCCTTATTTTGTTTAATTAAATTAGCCGCATTGACTTGTACAATTTACTCTGCAAAAGAAAATTCATTAAATTTTAAACCATTGATTTTGGGCATATGAAAAAAAATCTACGTTTTTTTTTAATTTTTTCTTTGATTTTTCCTTTCGCTGCAAAAGCTCAGTTTGAAACTTTCAGGGATTCTGTTGTTCAGTTATATGGTATAGTTATGACGGCCGATAGCCTTAAAGGAATACCTGCAGTAAGCATAGTCGTAAAAGGGCAGAACCGGGGAACCATAACCAACGACCAGGGTGTATTTTCTATTGTAGTTTTAAAAGGCGATGAGATAGAATTCAGCAGTATAGGTTATAAGCCAAAGTTAGCTTCAATCCCCAAAAATTTAGAAGGCAATCAGCAAAGCATGATACAGCTTTTAGTGCAGGATACTATATTCCTTCCTGCTACCATAATTAAACGCCGCCCAAGCCGTGAGCAATTTGAAAGAGATTTCTTAAATGTAAAAGTTGCTGATGATAACCAGGAAATCGCCAGGAAAAATACAAGCGAATCAAACCGTCGTGCTTTATTATCAGTATATCCATCTGATGGCCGTGAAGCTACAGATTATTATTTACGTCAAACCGCTAACAGAGCTTATTATGCAGGCCAGGCGCCTCCACAAAATATTTTTAATCCTTTTGCCTGGGCAGAATTTATTAAGGCATGGAAGCGTGGTGATTATAAAAGGAAGTAATTATAAATTTTGCGTGAACTGGAATTTATAGGATTTGTGATTATGTGAAAATCTGCCCCCGAACAAGTTTTTTCTATAAAGCTATTATTTTGCATCTTACATTCTTGAACTCTAATTCTTGAACTATAATTTATAAGTTTATTAATTGATTCATACTTCAATTTCAAGAAAAGGAAACAACATGTATCTCATTTATCCCAAAAATCTCATAAATCCAGGTTCAGACCTTAATCTTAAAAATCATGGTTCAGAAAATGGCTGAGACTAATATTCAAACAATTGCTGTAATTGGCTCAGGAACTATGGGCAATGGCATTGCACATGTGTTTGCCCAAAACGGTTTTAAGGTAATGCTGATTGATCTGTCACAGCCACAACTGGATAAAGGGATAGCGGCTATTAAAAAAAATCTTGAAAGGCAGGTAACAAAAAATTTAATTACTAAAGAAGAAGCTCATACTACTATAGGAAATATTAAAACATTTACTTCAATAAATGAAGGTGTTAAATTTGCAGATCTTATTATAGAAGCCATCTCTGAAGATGTAGATCTTAAATTGAAGATGTTTAAGCAGCTTGATGAAATAGCTCCGCCACACTGCATTCTGGCTACTAATACTTCATCAATTTCAATCACTAAAATCGCCGCTGTCACCAAACGTGCTGAAAAGGTTATTGGTATTCATTTTATGAATCCGGTTCCATTAATGAGGCTGGTTGAAATTATAAATGGGTTTGCAACAGATAAAGAAGTTACTACACAAATTGTTGAACTCACTAAAAAAATAGGAAAGGTTCCCTGTGAAGTAAAGGATTATCCTGGCTTTATTGCTAACCGTATTTTAATGCCGATGATTAACGAAGCTATTTATAGTTTGTATGAAGGTGTTGCGGGTGTTGAGGAAATTGATACCATTATGAAGCTGGGAATGGCTCACCCTATGGGGCCTTTACAATTGGCAGATTTTATTGGTCTTGATGTTTGCCATGCAATACTAAAAGTATTACAGGATGGTTTTGGAAATCCAAAATATTCACCATGTCCATTACTCTCAAATATGATTGCCGCAAATTTTCTTGGTATAAAAACAGGAGAAGGTTTTTATAAATATTCTGCTGGCAGTAAAGAACTTGTTGTGAGTGAAAGATTTCTGAAATAAGTGTTGGTGTGTGAATTCCAATTGCAGCTACCAATAAACTGTAAATTTCAGGTATCAAACCTAAAAGCTGTTTACTATGAAGAATATTTAGCAAACAAAACGGTAGGTTTATTCAGAGGATTTTTAGCAATTTCGTGTACGTTTGCATACATCTTAAAATTATCTTAATGGCATCCAAAACAATTATTGAAATATTAGGGGATAAGGCTGAAGATTTAATGAATCATAAACCCAAAATTGACAAATCGCAAATTACAGTACCATCACCAACACATGTAGATGATATCTGGACGTATAGCAATCGGAACAACCGGGTGTTAGTGAGCCTTCAGAATTTATTAAATCACGGAAGGTTGGGTGGATCTGGTTATTGTTCAATTTTTCCTGTTGACCAGGGAATAGAACATAGTGCCGGTGCTTCTTTTGCACCAAATCCAATTTATTTCGATCCGGAAAATATAGTGAAGCTGGCTATTGAAGGGGGATGCAATGGAGTAGCATCAACCTTTGGGGT
This sequence comes from Ginsengibacter sp., assembly GCA_039922095.1. Lineage (GTDB taxonomy): Bacteria > Bacteroidota > Bacteroidia > Chitinophagales > Chitinophagaceae > Ginsengibacter. The sequence goes on from JBDSAQ010000117.1 coordinate 6,386, forward strand.
ATTAGGAATAATGAGCCGTAAGTATGCACACAAAATACCTTTTATTGTAAAAATAAACCACAATGAATTTTTGAGCTATCCTAATAAGTATGACCAAACAATGTTCGGTTCTGTTAAAAGTGCATGGAACATGGGGGCTACAGGAATTGGCGCCACTATCTATTGGGGCAGTGCAGAAAGTGCAAAGCAGCTTAAAGAAGTTGCAGAAGCTTTTGAGTATGCCCATGAATTAGGTATGTGTACTATTTTATGGTGTTATACCCGTAACAATGCTTTTAAAGTTGACGGTGTGGATTATCACACCAGTGCAGACCTTACAGGCCAGGCAAATCATTTAGGTGTCACCATCCAGGCTGATATTATAAAACAAAAAATGCCTACTAATAATGGTGGTTACCTGGCCACCAAGCATGGCAAAACCTCTAAGCTTGTGTATGAGAATCTTACTACAGATCATCCCATTGATCTTTGCCGTTACCAGGTTTTAAATTGTTATTCCGGCCGGGTTGGTTTAATCAATAGTGGCGGAGAAAGTTTAGGTGAAACAGATTTACAGGAAGCTGTTACCACTGCTGTTGTTAATAAGCGTGCCGGCGGAATGGGACTAATAATGGGAAGAAAAGCATTTCAAAAGCCTTTTGAGAATGGTGTGGAATTATTGCATGCCACTCAGGATGTATATTTAGATGAGGATATTACGATTGCATAATAAGTCATTGGTCATTGAGTCAATGGTCATTTGTTATTGTTTATTTTTAAAGAGAAGAGGCAAACATCATATTGACTTAATGACTAATGACTAATGACTAATGACAACATTAGACTAATGACAATATTATGAAACAAGATGAAGATTTTGACGCAAATCTTGCCGGCGAAGATGGAGAAGCTGAAGAAACAAAAAGAAGATGGTTTAGAAGGATAAAAAAAAATATTACGACATCTACAAAAGATAAAAAAGAAGCTCCGGATGGGTTATGGGCAAAATGTCCGAATTGTAAACTAACCTGTACTGTTTCCGAATTACGGGAAAATTTATTTGTATGCCCTAAATGCGCCTACCATCACCGGGTAGGAAGCAATGAGTATTTTGATATTTTATTTGATGCAGATAGCGCTGTTGAGATGTTTGGCAATATCAGGTCAAAAGATCTTTTAGGTTTTGTTGATCTTAAGCCATACAAGCAACGACTTGAAGATGCTTACGCTAAAACTAATATTCATGATTCAATTACAGTTGCACATGGAAAAATAAATGAGCATGACATTGTAATTGCATGTATGGATTTCGAATTTATCGGTGGAAGCCTGGGAAGTGTGATGGGAGAAAAAATTTCACGGGCATGTGATTACTGCATTGAATATAAGGTACCTTTTATGATAATAAATAAAAGTGGCGGCGCACGCATGATGGAAAGCGCTTTCTCTTTAATGCAGTTAGCCAAAACATCCGGTAAATTATCTCAACTTTCAGACGCCAGAATTCCTTACTTTTCTTTTTGCACAGATCCTACTTTTGGTGGCACTACGGCCTCATTTGCAATGTTAGGTGATATTATAATGGGTGAGCCAGGCGCTCTCATTGGTTTCGCAGGTCCCAGGGTTATTAAAGAAACTATTAAAAAGGATTTGCCGTCCGGTTTTCAGAGAAGCGAATTTTTATTGGAGCATGGCTTTTTAGATTTTATTGTAAATAGAAAAGAGCTTAAACAAAAGCTAACACAGTTGCTCATCCTTTTTAAAGATCAGGAGTAATTCCGATTCCTTTTCCGTTTACGTTTGAATTTTACTTCCCATGGAACTAAGTAACCGCAAAGCTTATTACGAATATTTTTTTGAAGCAAAATATATTGCAGGTATAGTTTTAAGCGGAACGGAAATAAAATCAATTCGTGCAGGCAAGGTGAGCTTTAATGATAGTTATTGCATTTTTAACAAGCAAGAGCTTTTTGTTAGGAGCCTGCATATAGCTGAATACATTTTCGGCAACATCCATAACCATGAGCCAATGCAGGAGAGAAAATTATTACTGCAAAAAAAAGAGCTGAAAAAAATCGAAAACAAAATAAAAGAAAAAGGATACACCATAGTCCCTTTAAAAATATTTATAAGTGAAAAAGGATTTGCAAAAATGGAGATAGGTTTGGGAAAAGGAAAAAAGCTATATGATAAAAGAGAAACCATAAAATCAAGAGAAACAGACAGGGAAGTGAAGAGAAAATTTGGCGTTTAAATATTTCATACCTGTGTTGATATACTTGTTTAATCATAAAATCATTTACATTAATTAAAACTTATTCTGCTGCATTTTCCCGAACATCTATTTCATAATTCCGGGTTTTTAACTGTTGAGATATATAAAGCAATACAAACTCTAAATTATACTGTCAATAGCATAAAAATATGGAAGGAACGATTACTATAAATTAAAGACACTTGAAATAATAGAGAAAGTCTATTTTCATAAATTTGAAAACCATTTTACATATAGTAGGCACCCGTCCGCAGTTTATTAAGCTTGCTGTGCTTCATAATCAACTAGCAGGAGACAGCTCATTTTCACAAAAAATAATTCATACAGGTCAGCATTTTAGCTACAACATGAATGAGATTTTTTTTGACCAGTTAAATCTCCCTGTACCCGATATTAATTTCAATTTACATCAATCTTCATCCAACCTGTTTATTGGAGAAGCAGCCGATATGCTGCAGGATTATTTTTTTAAAAATGATGACAGCGTGGTTTTTGTATATGGAGATACCAATACTACAGTAGCTGCAGCCATTGCTGCCAAACGATGTAAGCTTCCGTTAATACATTTTGAAGCTGGTGTTCGTACACACGATTTAAGTATGCCGGAAGAAATTAACCGGCTGATTACAGACAGATTGGCTACAGTAAACTATTGCTGTACAGCTAAAAATTTTGAAACAATGAAAGCTGAAGGATATGATAGTATCATTTCTTCACAACTGATTTTAACAGGTGATTTAATGCTGGATGCTTTCTTAAAAATTAAAGGCACCATAAAGAAAGTAATTGACGAAAAAGAATATATTGCCTGCACCATACACCGGCATGATAATTTAAACAATAAGGAAAATCTGAAAGCCATAATTAATGCCTTAAATAAAATAAATGATTTTGTACGGGTGGCAATGCCGGTTCATCCGCATACAGAAAAGAGAATGCAGGAATATAACATTGTACCTTCTTTCAAAGTACTTGCCCCTTTAGGCTATCCTGATATGAAAACCTTTTTATCCAATTCAGCTTTTGTTATAACAGATAGCGGAGGCACTTCCAGGGAGGCCTATTTTTCACAAAAAAAATCTTTAATCGTTATGGAAAAACCATTCTGGCCGGAGATTATTGAAACAAATTGCGCCTTAAATTCCATTGCGAATGAAGATTCAATTTTAGAAGGCTTTCATCAGCTATCTTTTTTAAATGCTGACTTTACAACACAAATTTTTGGTGACGGACATGCCGCAGAAACCATATACCAGCATTTATCTGCAAACATTGATAACCTGTAAATATTGGTCAAATTGTTTTTACACTTTAAATGATTAAGAAAAAAATTACAGTTTCTGTTATATCTGATTTAACCACTGACCAAAGAGTTATACGAATCAGTAATACATTACAAACAATGGGATTTGATGTTACAGTACTGGCAAGATGTTTTGCAGATAGTTTGCCTTTAGGTAATTATTTATTTAAGTCAAAAAGAGTAAAATGTATTTTTAAAAAAGGCATTTTGCAGTATGCAGAATTTAATACTAAACTTTTTTTCAAATTACTTTTTCGTAAAACCGATTATCTTTTGGCGAATGATTTAGATACCCTTATTCCCAATTATATCATCAGCAAATGGCGAAGAAAAGAAATATTTTATGACACACATGAATATTTTACAGGTGTTCCGGAATTAAAAAGATCAACTATAAAAAGAAAAATATGGAAATTTTTTGAGGACCGGATCTTTCCAAAAATAAAAAATGTTTATACCGTAAATGATTCTGTAAAAAATAAATACCGGCAGGAATATGGAAATGAAATTACCGTAATACGCAATGTACCTGTAACCACTGTTGTTGAAAAAAATGAAACTCCATTAAAAT